>JAJYGB010000392.1 GCA_021785235.1 Bacteroidota bacterium | reverse complement strand
GGCGCGGTTCTGCCAGTAGCCAGGTCCTGGGGCGCCGTTAGCGCTCCGGTAAATCGAGCTTCCGTTTGCGTCGAAGTTTGGATCGAACACCTTATGCGGGTCGTACCCACCGCTGGCTTGCGAGAAGGCTTTCGAGACCGGGACGACGAGGCAGAAAATGAGGAACAGTACCGTAAAGTTTTGTTTCATTTGGGATGCCTTTAAGATGTTTTTCACATTTCAAAAAAAAGAAACGCTTATCAAGCAACTTTATTTTAGGGGCACGTAAGTCTATTTATGAACTCAATCTCGATGGAGCGAGACAATTTGTTTTCAAAAATATACCTTCGGAGGAAGCGAAAGGCAAAAACACGCGGAACATTTCCATTTTCGGCTAAGACAACCTTGAGTCTTGAAACATGCCACGGCAGGCTTGGATTCGTTATTAACCGGTACTAAATTCAGCGGACAACGACCATGAAACGATCAGCCATATTTCTCGCGGCGGCAGCAATCGCCGGTATTGTTCTCTTCATTGCTTTAATCCCAAGGTATTCAATCCTTTATTCGATAGACAGCAGACTGGACCGCGGCCAGGCCATCAGCTACTCGAAAAAGATAGCGGAGAGGGTCGGAGTGAAACTCCCTTCGAACCTGATGCAGAACACGACTTTCTCGGCTGAAGGTGTCTCGCTCGCGTATTCGAGGTCGAAGGTGGGTACGTATCGTACGAATGAGGCGGTAAGGTCCGATTCGCTTCCTCTCAATTACTGGGATGTGCTGTGGTTCGACCCCGCGAAGCAATCGGTAAACGGGACGATGTTTGAAGCGGAGATCTCAGCCGGAGGAAAACTGACGGAATACAGGCGCTTCGTCCCGGACACCGCTTCAGGCATCGTTCTCCAAGGAAACGTTGCTCTGGCAAACTTCAGCAAATTCTGGAAAGACCACGATCTTTCACGGCTGACCGGGGTGTCTCTTTCAAGACTGAAGCTGAGCGCGTCCGAGCCGGTCGTCCTGGAACACAGGCAGGACTGGTCGCTGACGTTTTCAAACGACAGCACCGCGATACCGGGCTTGAAAGAGGAGCTGAAAGCGAGGCTCGATGGGAACGAAGTTACGAGCCTGGACATCAGGTACCGCCCTCCGGAACAGTTCAGGATCGACTACGCCGCGAAGTCTTATCCTTATGTCTTCCTGACGTTCATATCATGGATCGCGATGTTCCTGTTCTTTGCGGTGGGGCTTGTTATCTTCCTTAAGAGGTACAATGAAGGTGAAGCGGGCATAGGATCGTCACTCTTCGTAAGCATCGCCTTCTACGTTACTTCAGCCATCGCAATGGCACTTTCCTTCCCGTCCCTTGGGAAAGGCCTGGGGATCGGTACGATGAATATCTTTTACTTGACGCTTATCGTTTCAGGCATCATCTTCCTCCTCTGGCTTCCGCTGGTTTCAATACTCACATTTTCGTCATGGGGTGTGGGAGAATCGTCCGCTCGTGCGATATGGCCTGAGAAGCTTCACTCGTTCGACGCCGCGTCCCACTTCAAGATCTTCAACGAAAAGCTTGGCGGATCGGTATTGCGCGGTTACGCCTATGGCGGGATGTTTCTCGGCCTGTACGCCCTCCTGCATCCGCTCCTTCGCTTACATGAATATCCTGGCGAGTTCATGGGTGGCGGTACGCCGCTGGATTCATTCGTTCCTTCGGTGAAGGTGCTCGCAGATGCTTTCGCGATGGCGCTCTTCAGCGAGACATTCTCGAGATTGGGAATACTCTCATTCTTTGGGCGAAAGAAATTAGGCAAAGGGATCGCCGCCTCTTTGATACTCTTCTTTCCCGTGCTTTTCTATCCGATGCCGTTCGGTGAATATGGTGTTATCGCGGAGATATTGTTCTGCATAGCACTCTCCGCAGCATTCATATGGCTCTTCCTGAAATATGACTTCATAACGGTTTTGGTTGCCGGTACGATCTTCTGTTCCGCCCAGGGGCTGATACCCATATTCTCGTCTTCAAACGCTTACTTCCAGACGAACTCCCTAATCGCGATCGTATTGTTCGTACTGCCGGTTCTCATATCGTTAGTCGCCTTGTGGCGAAAGCAGGCTTTCGAGCTGACGGTGGACTTGATGCCTGCGCACATCCGCCGGATCAGCGAACGAGAGCGTATGGCGAAGGAGCTGGAGATCGCGAAGAACGTACAGAACAACCTCCTTCCTAGAACAACGCCGTCTGTTCCACGGCTGGAGTTCGGCGGGATGTGCATTCCAGCGCTAGAAGTCGGCGGCGACTATTACGACTTCGTGCAGATGCACGGAGGTCTCATCGGAACCGCAATCGCGGACGTGTCAGGGAAAGGATTGCCCGCTGCGATATACATGACACTCACGAAAGGCGCCTTGCTCGCGTCAGCTGAAGATCAGCCATCACCAAGAAGGGTACTTAACAAGATCAACCAGATAGTGTACCATTCCATTTCCCGAGGCACCTTCATAAGCATGATCTACGCGGTCATTGACCCCAGGACACATAACGTGAAATTTTCCCGCGCAGGACACAATCCGCTCGCCTTGTTCTCATCGAATTCGACTTCTGCGAAACTCTTCACGCCAAACGGCCTGGCCCTCGGACTTGACGACGGAGAGAAGTTCGACTCGACGCTCGAAGAAATGGAGATAGCCTTGATGCCTGGCGACGCGCTGGTATTCTACACCGACGGTTTCACAGAGGCTATGGATTCCGAATCCAACGAGTTCGGCGAAGAGAGGCTTGTCCAGCTTATCGAATCGGCACGCCATCTCCCGGTAAAAGAGATGATCGCGAAGATAGATTCCGGCGTCAGGAAGTTTGTCGGCGGCGCACCCCAGCACGACGACATGACCATGGTGGTGATCAAAGTAAAAGCGGAATAATGGGATAGTACTGACTTGGCGATGCGTGAGGCTGGAAAATCTCAAGCAGCCCCGTATGGGCGAAATGATTATAAAATAATATCCGTCCGCAATACTAAACCACGAAGGGGTGACATAGTCACAGGATGTGGGTGATGGAACAGTGGAACAATGCAATAGAGGAAAGTTGGATAAATGGATTTGCGGAATTTGAAACGCAGATGGTGCCATTAAGCCGCGTAGCGGCGACATGTTTGCAGAAAGACACACCACTCAGTACGTTGAGCCTCTTTGGGGGCAACTCGTTTTCAGAAGAGCGAACTGCGACTCACCTTCATGGAAGAGAATCTCAGGAGATGAGTCGTAGCTTCTCGAGCAACGCCGCATGCAAGTACGGATTCGCCGCCAGCGCGGTCTTGGCGTAAACCGTCGCGTTCCCTTCGAAGTCCGTGAAGATCCCACCAGCCTCTTCGATGATCGGCTTTATCGCCGCGACATCCCACGGGCTCACTATCGGATCGAGCATAGCTTCGGCCTCCCCTTCGGCTACAAAGGTATATCCGAAGCAGTCACCGAAACCTCGATCATGGTACGACAGATTCGTGATGTCAAGGAAGCCCTTTTCGTACTTCGTCCCGAGGAAGTATTTCAAGCCTCCATACACGATGGACGATTTCTCGAGTTCCTTCAGCTTACTTACCCTGATCCTTTTACCGTTGCAGAAGGCTCCGTGTTTTCTGGAAGCGTAGTAAGTCTTTTTCAAAGCGGGCAGCGACATGATGCCGGCAATAATTTCACCTTCGTGTTCCAGGCCACACAGCGTACCCCAGTAAGGTATGCCGCGCGTGAAGTTCCTGGTGCCGTCGATCGGATCTATGATCCACCGGTACTCATGCCCTTCTGAATTATCGCCGAACTCTTCACCGAAAAATCCGTGCTCGGGAAATTTCTTCGAAAGCTCTCCGATGAGAAATTTCTCGCATGACTTGTCCGCGATCGTAACCGGACTCTTGTCCGATTTGTAGTCGACGCGGAATTTTGAGCGGAAGTATTTGAGCGTGATACGCTCGGAGGCCTTGACAACCTTCAGAGCATATTCAAGTTCTTTCTGATGTGATTTCAATGTGACGTTTAAAGCCGGTTCCCTTTTTAACACCAACCGGCTTTAGTCTCCCATTTATGCCTGTGTCGCTTTAGCTTTGGCAGCGGCTGCGCGGCGTGCCCGGGTTTTGGCCTTCAGCTTCTTTACTTTTTGGTGATGCTTCTTTTTGGCAACTTTTGTCTTCTTGTTCATCTCTACTCCTTGTTCGTTTTTTGTTTGTTGAAAAATCTCTTACGGCTCGCTGCACGAATGGAAGAAGCCGCACTTCGGGCAAACGTATCTGCAGCGAAATGTCTCCAGCCTCGTTCCGCAATTATCGCAGTAGTTCCAGTACTCGTTATCTGAGACTTCATTTGATGGCGCACTTAAACCAGGCTGGACCATTTGCCGCTCCGCCTCATTCTCATTTGGCGCAGGTTCGCTTTTTGTTTCGTGATTTGGCATTCGGACACTGCTCAAAGTTTCGCAGGATTTATCGCCACGTATTTTATGTGCTCTCTGTTCCAAGTGTATGTAATTCTCACGAGACCGTTCGAGGACTGGATGACCGCCGGATACGCGTACCCGGAAGGCAACGGCTTGTCCTCAAGCGTGAGAACGTTCGTCCACTTTACTCCGTCTTTTGAAATCGCAACGTTCAAAGGACAGCGATAGCTCTCGATGGGTCTCCCGGGTATGATTCCGGAATCGTTGTAGACGAGGAGCTGCATCCCGTCCCGCAGTGTTACCGCGTCTATGCCCGAGTTCGGGTTCGGAAGGCCGGTCGATTTTAGTTGTGACCACGAATTACCTCCGTCACTGGACCAGGTCTCTGCTATGACTCCCTCTTGCGTTCTGCACAGCGCTTCAAGCTGTCCTTGAGGATAGGAAAGAATGGTCGGCTGTATGGCATGGAACTCGCCTCCGCCATCGACGGGACCTACAATCTTCCAGCTCCTGCCTTCATTGCTCGTCAAATCAAAATATACTCTCCACCCGCCTGCCTCTTCGCTGGATCCACATAACCATGTCCCATCCGGGAGTAATACGGGTTTATCCTTGATCGGGCCCAGGACACCGTTTGGGAGACGCTCGGGGTTCTTCCAGGTCAATCCACCGTCAAAAGACTTCATCATCATTCCCCACCACGTGCTCGGGCTCGGCCCGACCTTGTAGAAGAGAACAAGCAGCCCTTTTCTCGGCGCGAAGAGCACCGGGTTCCAAGTAGGATATCTCTTGCCGTCGGATTGACGTCCAGTAGCGACTTCCTTCGCGGGGAGCCACTTACCGTCCTTCATTAGCGCAAACCATATCCCGACATTCGAATTCCCTTCGCGAGTTCCTCCGAACCACGCGGCAGCCAGATGTCCCGGCGACACTTCAACGATAGTGGACGCGTGACACTGAGGATATGGCGCGCCAGGGTTTACCATGCAAGAATC
>JAJYGB010000093.1 GCA_021785235.1 Bacteroidota bacterium | reverse complement strand
GGCGCTTCAGCACGCGGAATCACTCGGGATCGCCATGCAGCTGACAAACATACTCCGCGACATCAACGAGGACTGGCAGTTGCGACGGAAAGTCTTTCTACCAGAGGAGGATTTGATACGGTTCGGCGTCACGCGCGAAGATATCGCGGCTGGCGTTGTGTCGGAAAAGTTTGTCGCCCTGATGAAATTCGAAAGCGAACGCGCCCGCGGCTACTACCAGGATGCCCAGAAAGGAATAAAACTTTTATCGAGAAGGGGGCGTTCCTCAATCAGCGCCGCGGCAGAGATTTACGCTTCGATCCTCACTGAAATAGAGAAAAGGAACTACGACGTGTTCAGTTCAAGACCGGTCGTCAGCCTCACGAGAAAGATTTCCATAATGGCTAAGAACCGATTCCTCGGCATCCTGCCGCAGAGAAGTGAATCCGGCGACAGCAGCCTGCTCGCGGGAAGGACAAAGCAAATCGATGCGTACTGAGAAACACTCCAAGCCTGCGAAGGAGGATCAAAAGTGACATTAACAGCCATATTGTCAAGGTTAGCCGCGACGCTGTTTTTCTTCTTGTTGATGGAATTCATCGCGTGGTTTACACACAAGTACGTCATGCACGGATTTCTTTGGGTGCTTCACAAGGATCATCACATGCCCGACCACAAGAGGTTCGAAAGAAATGACCTTTTCGCGCTGCTCTTCGCGCTCCCGAGTATTATTCTGATTGCCGTCGGAGCTTCCGCCGACTTCAATCTTCTCTTTTTCGCAGGGCTAGGAATAGCATTTTACGGGCTTGCATATTTCTGGTTCCACGACATTATCGTACATCAGCGGCTGAATGGCCTGAGCAAATACAGAAACAAATACCTCGACTCGATCATAGCTGCGCACCTTGACCATCATCGCGGACGCGGCAACTATGGGTTCCTGTTCATGGTCCCGATCCGATATTTCTCCGGGCATACCACGCCGGTAAAAGCAAGTTCCGATTAACCGGCGAGGATTTTTAGAATGGCATTCCCCGATACGGAAAAGCGCCCGGTTATTTGCTGGTTCCGGCGCGACCTGAGAGTTCATGACAACCCGGCACTCTGCCACGCATCGTCGTCCGGTTCTCCCGTAATTCCGCTTTTCGTCGTGGATACGGAGCTGATAGCGGACATCCAAAGCGATGGATCGGTCTTCGACTTCCAGGCCGAATGCTTACGTGACCTTGCACAAAGCATCGAAACACTCGGAGGCAGACTTATCGTAAGAAGAGGAAGGCTTCATGAGATACTTTCGAGGCTGGCCAGGGAAATGAATCCCGAGGCCGTTTACTTCAACCGCGATTACGAACCGACCGCGCTGGACAGAGACAGGAAAGCCACGGACTTACTGCACTCGCTCGGGATCGAGGTGAAAGCCTTCGACGATGTCGTCATACATCCCCCCGATGACGTAAGGACCGCGGAAGGGGGACCTTACGCAGTCTTCACTCCTTACGCGACGAAGTGGCGGAAGCTCGACAAACCAAAGCCGGCCGGGGCGCCTTCCCGGTTTAGCACACCTCATCTCCCCAGCGATCCGATACCCGGTGCGGACGCTCTCGGAAGGAAAACGCTCATAACCAATCCGGCACTGCGCGGAGGCGAGACGGCCGCGCGGAACCGATGGAATTCCTTCTTGCGTGATGGCGCGAATAAATATGACACCTTGCGAGAGGTTCCTTCCGCAAATGGTACGAGCATGATGTCGCCTTATCTCAGGTTTGGGTGCATCTCTCCGGTCAGGATGTACGCCGATCTCCGCAGTGCCTGGCTTGACGCGGACGAGAACGGAGTAATATCGATAGCGAAATACGTGGACGAACTCACTTGGAGGGAATTCTACACGTCGGTGCTCTACTACTTCCCTTTCACCGCTGAGAGGAATTACCGCCGGATGTTCGACAGGTTCAATTGGTCGTTCGACTCGGAAAAATTCGCCGCGTGGAAAGAAGGACGCACCGGGTTTCCCCTGGTCGACGCCGGCATGCGGCAGCTTAACGCCACCGGGTGGATGCATAACCGGATCAGGATGGTTGTTGCCTCGTTCCTGACGAAGGACCTACTCATTGACTGGAAGTTGGGCGAGGCGTATTTCTCGACGAAACTTCTCGATATAGAAAAAGCCTCGAACGTCGGCGGTTGGCAGTGGGCCGCCTCGACCGGTGTGGATCCAAGGCCGTTGAGAATATTCAATCCAGCACTTCAATCGCGGCGCTTCGATCCCCACGGGACGTACATAAAGAAGTGGGTTCCCGAGCTGCACCAGGTTCCGTCAAAATACATTCACGAACCCTCCAGGATGACCGCGGCTTTGCAGAAGGAACTCGGCGTCATAATCGGGAAGGACTACTCCTCACCGATAGTCGTTCACCGCGACGCTGCTGCCGGCTTCAAACGCGCCTACATGTCGGTGAAACAAGTCAGCCAATAGATTCGATCTTAAGTCTGGGGCGTGTGTCCGTCGACTTAATTGAAATCCTTCGTTAGCGGCATTAAATTCAACTGTCATATTCCCTACCCACATTCCGAAGCACCATCGCTTTATTCCCTTAATCAGTCAACCCGACTTTCCAGGAGAACACAAAATGAAGCAGTGGTATGAAAGTTTATTCGAGAATTACGGCAAGAAGTACGACGCCGAACCCTTCACGCAAGGGACTTCGGGCGAGTGCGATTTCATCGAGGATGAAATCGGTCGCAACAAGCGGCTGAAGATACTCGACCTGGGCTGCGGCACCGGGCGACACTCCATCGAGCTCGCCCGGCGGGGCTACCAGGTGACTGGCGTCGACCTTTCGGATTCGATGCTCGCGCGTGCACGTGAGAAGGCCGCCGGCGAGAGGGTCAATGTGACTTTTCGGAAAGAGGACGCGAGGAAATTGCCGTTTGTGAACGAGTTCGATCTTGTCATTATGCTGTGCGAGGGAGCCTTCCCCTTAATGGAAACCGACGAGATGAATTTCAAGATTCTCGCCGGCGCGGCAAAGGCCCTGCGAAACGGGGGAAAACTGATCTTCACGACGTTGAACGGACTCTTCCCTCTCTTTCATTCTGTGAAGGAATTCATGGATTCAAATTCCAAAGAAGACAACGCGACGTACGAAGGCTTGAGTTTTGATCTTATGACTTTTCGCGACAAAAGCACCACGAAGATCGTAGATGATCTCGGAAACCAGAAAGAGTTGGCTTGCAGCGAGAGGTACTATGTCCCATCCGAAATAACATGGATGCTGAAGTCACTGAGCTTCCATACGGTGGACATTCTCGGTGCGACGCTCGGTAAGTTCAGCCGCGGCGATCGTCTGACCACGGAAGATTTCGAAATGCTCGTGGTAGCGGTGAAGTGAAGCCTTCCGATCAAGGTTCTTAACATTCATCGACGGTCTTATCTATAGAAACTCACCGGTCGTCATTTCCGTTAGATTTGCTTTCCTGGAGAGATGGACGTAAAATTGATTTAGGGAATCACGCAAGGAGGAATCGTTTAGGATATTGAGGTCATTGATATAAAGAAAGTCAATGAAGCTTACGAGCGCACGCTGAAGGGTGACGTAAGATACAGATTCGTAATCGACCTGAGCACGCTGTAAGGACGAACGGCTCATTTCCCGACAACGGGCTCAGCCCCGGGTGAGAAATCCATTCGGTCCCATTAAATAGGAACCTCCGGAAGACCGATCCGGAGGTTCTTTTTATTTACAGCCCGGTTCTCCACAAGAGTCAGCTTCCCATCCTTGTGAAGGTCCGAGTCTTATCTACTGCGGCCGCTACCTCGTAGGCTGGCTCTGCTGCTCCGAGTCAGCGCGGTCCCTTTGCGGCTCGCGGCTTTGCTGAGCAGCGGTTTGCGCGGCCGGCTGCGGTGAGGGAGTGCGAACCCTCTCGACGGCCTGGCTCGATGGCGTGTTTGCAATCGTCGACCTGGTTGCCCCCTCAGTGCGCGGTCTTGATGCCTCGGGCGGATTTGACTGTGCCGGGGTGATGTATGCCGGCTCGGTGACAATTACAGGAGATGGCGGGCAGGGCTCATGCGGACGGTCAATGATTACCGGCTCTGTCGCAGGAGGATTTGGGCTCACGCCGACAAAATCCGCATATTCGTTTGTGGTATAAAACACTGTGTAGCAAGACTGAATTAGGAAGGCTGTAAGAACGAAAGCGAGACGTTTCATTTCAGTAGCTCCTTTCCTGTTCCTGTAGTTTCCCTTTATCTAAACCCTTTGACGAACCAGATTGTACAAAGTTGAATCGGATACTTACCCCATCCGAAAGGCTGGGTACAGGATCACGGTTCCGGGATCAAGAGGAGTCGAACGACGGGCTTGCGGTTGGCCTGCTCAACGCGTCGCGGTCGGGCAGAGCGAGGACACTTTTACCGCATTTCCATTATATTAGTGCAACAGTTTTCCGCTTCAAAAACAGGGCTTTTTGAATAAGATGAAGGCTTCAAGGCTAGGCAATTATCACGGTCTAAGGCCGACGAAAGTTCCGCTCGGTTCCGAGCCGCATATCACGATCGAACCTTCGATGACATGCAATCTGCGCTGCCTCTATTGCTACAATGAGAATCGCGACTACGTGAAGCCCATTTCGGTTGTAAAATCGGAGATCGACTTCGCCGCGAGTCAACGAAAGCTCGAATCGGTTTCAATTCTTGGCGGTGAGCCGACCCTCTATCCTCAACTCTCCGAACTCATTTCGTATGTAAAGGACAAAGGTCTGATTTGCCAGGTCCTTACAAATGGGATCATACTCGCCGCTGACAAAGGGAACGGACTACTCGACAGCATGATTCAGTCGGGACTTGACAGAATCGTCTTGCACATCGACTCCAGCCGGGGCAACACGCCGGATGACCTCGAGAAATTCTGCCGGGTCCTCTTCTCCAAATTCGAAGCGAGGCGTTTGACGTTCGCGCTGGCCGTGACTGTAGACCACGAGAACAAAGATGTCGTTCCTGAACTGATGAGACGATTCGCGGGGTACAGATATTTCGACGGTATCCTCGTAACACAGGCGAGGGACATGAAAAATGTCGGACACGCGACGGATCATCCCGGTCCGGATCTCGGAGAGATAGCCTCACGAATCGAATCGGATCTCTCCGTGAGGGCGGCATCGTACATCCCTTCGAGCCTCGACGATGAGGAAGTATGCTGGCTCATGTATTTCTATTACTTCAACGTCAACACCGGGCGAACGTTTTATCTTTCACCGACTTTTTCGAGGCTCTTCCGGAGGCTTTACCGTCTTGTCGAACGAAAGGAATTCTTTGCAAGGACCCTCGATCCACGATACTCGAGATGGTCGTTCGCCGTCACCGCGCTTGCCGAGGTATCGATCAGTCCCTCCAGGTTCGGCTCGCTAATACGTCTCCTGAAATACTCCGGTAAT
>JAJYGB010000261.1 GCA_021785235.1 Bacteroidota bacterium | reverse complement strand
CAGGAGAATTGAAGGTGACCATCGACGTCAGAGCGCCCGGACATCAGCATTCTTCCGTCGCGATAGACCGCGTACATTTTGCCCGGTGAAAGATCCATGACCTCATGAGATACAGATGCCGGCTGCAGGAGTGCGACCTCCGTCCATCGCCGGTGGCGCGACCACTCGAGGATCGAAACCCGAACAGGCTCTTCGTTGACTAACCGTAGAGCCGGGCGTGACCTCCTGTTCTCGAACCAGAGCACACCATCAGCCGTTCTTTTTACACCGAAATCTTCGGATGACCCGATCGTCAACCCTGCAGTGGTGATATCATTCTCAGCACCGTTCAACGTAATCTGGTATTCGGAACCCTGGAACTGATAGCGGAGCGTCGTTCCGTAGAGCTCCTTAACGAGATGCGGGTTAAGATAGAGTCTGTTATACTGCGGCTGGATTCCATAGATATCGCGGTAGAGTCCGATAATGGCTGACGCGTTTCCGGCGAGTATATCGTCGCCCGCACCTTTTTGAGTTGTTCTCAGATATCTCTGGAATGCCAGCCCGTCGTGCTTATACTTTTCGATGAGGAGCTTGATGTACCGCAAAGCAATTTCCGGGTAATCCTTTGCGTACGCTCTAACGGCGAGCTCACCCCATGAAAGAAAGATATCGCCGTTTTCGTAATTCGGAAACGGATAATTCTGCTCGCCGCCAGCTCCAGGTTCATATGGGAACATGCATATCGGCCAAAAGAAGAGGTCCTCCTTTTCCATTTGCTGGTCGATTGCGTGAAGAATAGAGATCTTCCGTCCGGGGTCGTCACAAATGCCGTAGTCTATCGCCATAAAATTCACCGGCGTCACAAGGTTGTCCCCCCACGCCGACCCATCGGGTTCCGTCCAATGGACGTACCACCGATGCGAAGGGTCCCAGAACCCGCCTTCCGAGATCGGAGCATTGAACCGGCGTTTCAGTCCGCCGGCAAACCCGCGGTAATGAGAAGCCCTGGCGGTATCACCCATGAGGTTCTCGAGGCCCGACCACAGCGTCAGCGCGTGATAGAGTTCCGCATTCACAAACGCGTCTTTCCAGGATGCCCAGATCACGTCGAGCCAGTCGCTGCCGCGATGCTCGTTGTGCGTGCGCGGAATTACTTCAATCAAGGAGTCATGCTCCAAGTCCCGGCGGAGCATATAGTCCAGTGCCCGTTCACAGGTTCCTTTTTGGGAACGAAGCCAGTTCAGGTCACCGCATTGATTGAAGAGGTCGGCGACGTTGATGACAAAGTCCGGATTCGAATCCATGAGAAGCCCCCACTGCGCCTCATAGAAACCGTGGCTGTCCGCGCTGCCCTGGCTCGCATCTTCGTTCGTATAGGCCCACCTGGCTTTGACCCGCCCATCGGTCTCAACCGCGTGGTCGCGGTAGTAATCGAGGCAGGCCTTATAACCGTTCACATAATTGTCGTCGTCGATACCGATCCCGAACTGAGCGATGTACTGTTCATGAAGACAGATAGGGCCGTAAGGTGTATGCCAGCTGTTCCCACCGTACAGGCGGGAGTCTATTAC
Source organism: Bacteroidota bacterium (assembly GCA_021785235.1). The sequence goes on along the minus strand of JAJYGB010000261.1, from coordinate 3,861 downwards.
GCCCATTCGTGCAATAGTATTAAGGATAGACGTTACAGCTTCGCCATCGATGCCACGAAATCGCCCGCGCCCGAGCGTTTTCTTGTATGAGGGAGCCGAAATCCGCAGGATCTGTCGATAGTGTCCGGCCGTATATGTCATTGGTTGCCACACGTCTGTTCCACCCCGGATAAATCTCCTCCTGTGTGTGCCGGCATCGTACCGATACATAAGCTCAGCAGGTGAGCAAGTGAAGGAGCAGCCCAGGACGCGGCCGGCACGGAAGAACTTAATGGCACCGTGACGCGGTCCGATTTGAGAGCGAAGCTGCAGACACTCGGGCAGATTCGGGTTCCAGAACGTAGCGAGGTCGGTATGCACGCCGTACGCGACCGCAGAATCGTTAAATAATCTGAACCAAGCAACTCCCCCGTTCCCAAGCAGGGCTCCTTCAAATTCATTTTGGCTTTTGATGTTGAGGGTCGGGAACGCGTCGTCATCGACGAGAATCGGCTTCGGCAGTTCGCGATCGATCCGCCAGATTACGTCATCCCCGTCGAATGAAAACGTCCACGACTCCCGGACAGATTTCTCCTCGGTTCCGTACGCAATACCGGTAATGCGGACTACGCTGTCGGATACGTTGACTTTCGGAACGGTTGCGAGTGTCCGTGAAGTCATCCAGGTGGAATCGATTAGAAGTCCAGTAAACCCTCCAGAGGACTTATCGAGGACCGGGCGGTCTCCAATCCAGAGGCTGTCTATAACGCAGCGTTTGTTGTAGTCGACCTGAATCGTGATCCTCTGGTTGGATATCTCCAGGACGCGGCGGTGCGAGTCGTTGCGGATTGTGCCGGCTCCCAACGCCCGGGTAACCGTAAACAACATAACTACAAGTCCCATCACGAGCACGCGCGGAGAATAGCACCGTACGGCGGAAGAAGTATCATTCATAAGTTTGACGTGCTCCATATTGTGAACCAATGCTGCGTTAGAGCGTGAATATCCGTAATGCAAGGCCTTCAGTGCGCCCCGGCTTCTTTCTTAAAGAACCGGATTGTCTCAGAGAGGCCCGATAGCAAAGTGAATTCAGGTGTAAAACCCAGGGCTCTCTTCGTCTTCTCAATTGATGCCAGGCTATGCTTGATGTCGCCCGGTCGTTCTTTTTCATGCAGAATTTTACCCGCGCTCTTAGTCTCCCTGATTATGATAGCAGCCAACTCGTTTACTGAGGTAGCTTCTCCCAGTGCAACGTTGTAGACACCTGTGACATCAGGCTTCGTCGCAGCCAGTACATTTGCGTTGACCACATCCTTCACATAGATGAAATCTCTCGTCTGTTCGCCATCACCATATATGGTAATAGGGTCACCATGAATAGCCTTCTTAATGAATATCGGCACTGCCGCGGCATACTGGCTTCCCGGATCCTGCCTCGGACCGAACACGTTAAAATAGCGCAATGAGCACGACTTGAGTCCGAAGTTCTCCTGATAGGACTGCAGATAGTACTCACCATCAAGTTTCGTAATCCCATATGGAGTTTTCGGCATCGGCACCAAGTCCGTGTGTTTCGGAGACTCGGGATTATCACCGTATACGGCCGCACTGCTGCTGTGGACTATTTTCCTGACCTTGTGTTTCACCGCGGCATCAAGGACGTTTACCAAGCCCATCACATTTATCTCCACGCACTCGAGAGGCTTGTTGATAGATTCCGGAACCGAGACCATTGCCGCGAGGTGGTGCACATAAGCCGCCCCTTCCATGATTTCGAAAACGGCTTCCCTGTCAGTGATGCTCACATTATGAAAGATGACGCTTTTGATAGCTTGAATATTCTCGTAATTGCCTGTCCTCAAATTATCAATCAGGTGGACTTCAGCGTCATGCTGCGACCAATATTCAGCAATGTGGGATCCAATAAAACCGGCGCCACCGGTTACAACGACTTTCAATTCAGACATAGGGATTCATTTCCTTGTTCAGACATTGGTAAAAGGATTTGGCCGTTTGACGGCACACAACTCCTCTCCTTAATAACGAACTTAGTACTCGCGTCGGCCTTGGCAAACCGACGCGTATTATAGTGTTACGGGACTGATGACGGAACTGCTCAACCATTCCGGCCCGTGAGCTATTATCTGATTCTCACCACATCCTTCGCGACCAACGGGAATTCATGCAGCACGAGCCCATCATGTCCCGGGATAATGAGGGTCGTGTCAGAGACAAGCGTTTTCATCCGCTTAAGCTGCTGAACGTAAGCCGTTTTGTCGAAAGTCAGGGGGATCGGAAGCAAGTGGTGGAGGTTATAGTAAAACCAGTCATCGTCAGAGGCGAGCATTACCTTCTCGCCGTGCGCATCTACGAGAAGATGCTGCGACTCCCAGGTGTGTCTCGAGCCGATAAAGACGCGGATCCCCGGAATTATCTCGATGCTGTCTCCGTTCACGAGGCGCAGCCTTCCTTCCAGATTGACGCGAACAATATTGAGAACATCATTGTGCGTGAAGCCGTAGTGGTCCCCGCCTGTCTGCCACGCTTCGCCGACGAAGTAGTCGTAATCCTTCTTCTGCATCCAGACCGTAGCTTTCGGGAAGAGGGTAAGCCCATCAATGTGGTCGAAATGCGGATGAGTTATTACGACATCCGTGATTTCATCCGGATAGACGGCGAGCCTCCCAAGAGCCGAGTCGGGCCTCGTATACGATTTCAGAGACAATTTCGGCGTCGTACTGTCTTCCCGGAACCCTGTATCTACGAGTATCTTCTTTCCGTTATCGCCTTTCAAATACCAGAAATAGTAGGCGAAGTCGACGCTGTCATTGGAAGTGGCACCGATAGCGACGTGACTTACCGGCACGAGGCCTTTTGAATTGGCGTATTCGATGGCATAGACGTCATAGACATCTTTCGACTGAGTTTGCGCAAAAGTACATGCCGCAACCGAGAATAGGACTGCGACGACGAAGAGGAGTCTCATGGCCCATGCCTTTCTTTTTGAACAGCCTCGATTACGGAAGCCAGTTTCAAATCATCCAGTGCCGATCCGGCAGCGTGTTTAACAAGTTCCGAATGTTTAGCATCAATACTTTTGCTACAGAGAGCACATTTCACTCAATACCCCTCTGCATCGCCTGCCCCGCGGGGATCTGCAACGCCTTCGTATCCCTTCGGCGTCACGAGAATTGCCTCAACCTCTCCGATGTAAGGGATTTCTTCCAGTGAGTAGCCTCTGGAGATAAGGCTCTCTTTCACGTCGTAGACGAGCGCGCCCGGCTCGTAAAACACCTTGTCGGGAACCCATTGCATGTGGATTCGGGCAGCCATCTCCGCTTCCGCAAGAGGCATATGGTAATCTATGACATTAAGTATAACGTTAAGGACAGCGTTGATGATGCTCGTTCCACCGGGCGAGCCAAGCACCAGGAACGGCTTCCCGTTCTTAAGCACAATGGTCGGCGTCATCGAGCTCAACATCCTCTTCCCTGCATGGATTGAATTAGCCTCGGCGCCTATCGCGCCGAATTGATTCGGAGTGCCTGGCTTCGCGCTAAAATCGTCCATCTCATTGTTCAGAAAAAAACCGGCCCCGTCGACTACGACCATAGAGCCGAAATAACTATTCAGCGTAGTCGTTACGCTCACGGCGTTGCCTTCTTTGTCGATCACCGAGTAATGGGTCGTGTGAGTTCCCTCTTTCGGCGGGTGAATAAGGTCAGGGTAAATGTCGATGCTTGGTGTCGCGCTGAATGGGTCGATCTCCGAAGCCAACGTGTCGGCATACGATTCTGACAGGAGTCTTTTCAAGGGAACGGAGACAAAATCCACGTCGCCGAGAAACTTGTCCCGGTCTGCGAATGCGCGGCGCATCGCTTC
>JAJYGB010000426.1:2305-5463 GCA_021785235.1 Bacteroidota bacterium | reverse complement strand
CGGAGGGAGCGTCGACGTCGCGATGCCTACAATTCTCCTTTGATCGTTCAGCTTGTTAAACTCTCTCATTTTATCTTTCGGGTAATGGATCAGATAATTAAGCGTTCGTGGATCCATTGTATAATCGAGAAAAGCTCCGAAGAGCTTGTTTACCTCAGTTATACTGACCATGCCACTCAGGCTTCGGCTGAAGTTGTAGATTTCTAGGCCTGCGAAAGGGATTTCATTGTCATGATAAGATGTCAGCTTGTCTGCCTGTTTTGGAACGCCGCACGCGACAATAAGGCTTCCCTTCCTTCGAGCCTCAGCCAATGCCGAATCCAGACTAATTCCTTTTTGCGGAAGGGCTGGGATGCTGTCCCCGATCACAAGAAAGCGTAGTCGCCCCCGATCCGAGGATAACTCAACGGCCGGGATCATCAAAGTCATTCCGTAACGCTTCTCCAGGATCTTCTTCATGGCCTCAGTTGAATTCACATCAGTGGTGATAACGAAGTGCAGGTTCAGTGAATCCGCCATCTTCCCGATGTCAGAGTAAGTCAGCCCTCCGTCGGAATACTTCGTGTGCACGCCTATGACCCCCGAGTATTCATAATAGCCGATGAAATCCACGGGGTCGTACCGGTTGACGTGATAAACGAAAAAAGGGTTGAGTATCGACACTATTACAATGGCGGCTAGAATGACTCCGGCATACTTGGCGGATCTCTTAAGCATTCTTCCGCCTTAGGATAAATCTCACAATAAAAAAGGAAGTCGCGCCAAGTATGACAACGAGCACCGCTATTCCATAAACTGTCAAATACTCATCAAGCGTTCTCCAGTTGTGTCCCAGCATATATCCGCCGTATAATAAAATCGAATTCCAAAGCAATGCGCTAATAGCACATAGCGGGAGTGTGATTGCGACGGGAAGTTCGGATAGTCCTACAAAGAAAGAAATGACCGCCCTTGTCCCTGAAAGGAACCTGTTCATCACCACGAGCCAGTAGCCGTATTTCGTAAACCATTTCTCGACCACTTTTATTTTGTCGAACGGCAGAAAACGTGGCCTACCGGCGTCGATCAGCTTCTTCCCAAGAAGGAAGCCAACGAAGTACATGACAATGAAACCAACTGTGCTTCCGAGCGTTGCCGATACAAGCGCCGCGCCAAAACTGAGTTTCCCAATCCCGACCAGCGAGCCGCCAAAAGCGATCACCAGGTCGCTCGGTGCCGGTGGAAAAAGGTTTTCCAAGAACGCGATGAAGAAAATCGTAAAGTACAGATATGACGGGTCGGTGTGGCTCAGTGCAGTGACGAGCGAGTCTAGTTCGGTCACAACTCATCCATCAATGCGATTGCGAAGCAAGCAATGGCATCCTTTCCTACCATAGTTCCTTCGGTAGTCTTAGCCTTAACTGACACAGCTCTTTCGCCGACTCCACAGCACTCGGACATGGATCGCCTTATCGCATCGTAAAGCCCGCTGAGCTTCGGCCTATCAGCCACCAGGACGAGATCGATATTGTGAATCTTCAGCCCGGACTCATGCGCTTTTTGGAGAGCAAACTCGAGAATCCGACGGCTGTCGATTCCCTCAATCTTTCCATCATCGTCGCGGAAATACATACCGATATCCCCACCCGCGCAGGAGCCAAGTAGAGCATCGCTCAGCGCGTGCAGTACAACATCTCCGTCAGAATGTCCGCGAAGGCCTTTCTCAAACTCTATTTGAACGCCGCCGAGAATGAGACGCTTCCCTCCGACGAGTTCATGCGCGTCGAACCCAAAACCGACCCTCATAATCCCTGAAACCCATTGAATTCATACGTAGGTTGGTCCCACTCTATTCGTATGTCAGAAACATGCGCGGACATTGGGCCGACTTTTAGGTCGCTGATAAACTGTTCCACCATGCTCCGACTCCCTTCAACCACCACCTCGACGCGACCGTCCATCAGGTTCTTCGCGAACCCGCTGACCCCATAAGCATTGGCTTTTCGCATCGCATAGTACCTGTACCCAACACCTTGGACAAGGCCGCTCACGAATAGATGCGCCCGTGCGTCATCCATTTCCGACTTTGCTCCTCACGAATTCAACCACCTTCTCTTTTTCCGAAGCCTCAAACGTGATGGAGAAATAGCCGCCTCGCCCTCCACCTTTTACGCCTAACTCGGATCGAAGAGCAGACATGACTGATGTGGCGAGACTTTCTTCAAACGCAAGGTTCAGATTCATGTAGCTAATATTTCCCTCAGTACGATGAAATGCAAACGACTTCTTAGTCCTTTTCGAAACGCAGCTCCCCACGAAACGCATGTCCTCGGTGTTTTCAATTTCAGACGAGAGATCAACAACGACAAGCGATTCGTCCGTTCCTTCCACGCGTTGAACGGCTCGCTCGCATATACTCTCCAGTATCTTCCCTGAAAGGTCTTTGATCCTGCTATCGCGCTCCTGAATTTGAGTCTTGATTTTTTGAACCGCAACAGGCAGATCGTCAATGCCCGCAGAAATGAGTCTTGAGCTCTCATGCGCGGACCTGAACATTTCATAGTAACGCCTTATCGCTCTCTCTCCGCAGAAGAATTCGATGCGGGTCAAGGCTCCCTTCACCTTCTCGACGTTTCCCGTCAAGACAACGCCTATTTCGGATGTGTGCGTGCAGTGGGTTCCGCCGCATGCGGACATATCGAAATCTTTGACATCGATGATCCTCACGGTCCCATCAACCTTAGGATGCTTTCTAAGATGGAATGATCCGACATCACCCGGTTCCGCATAGTGAACCGTAATCGGACGGTTCTCACGTATCACCATGTTCACCGCTTCCACGGCCTGAGAGATCTCCGCTTCTGTCGGTTGACGAGACAGGTCGATCGAACCGATGTATTCACCTAGTCTCGACGAGACTGTTTCGATGCCGAACAGGCTGTCGAATGCGGCGGAAAGCATGTGCTGGCCCGTATGCTGCTGCATGTTGCCAACCCGTCTCTTCCTGTCTATCCTACATTCGGCTTCACCGATCGGGATTTTTCGCGTTACAATATGCAGGACGCGGCCTTCCTCCTCGATCACATCCGCAACTTCCTCTTGGCCGATGAATCCGATATCGTGCTCCTGCCCTCCGGAGGTCGGATAGAAATAGCTGTTGTGAAGAAGCGCGGCGAAGC
>JAJYGB010000426.1:0-2295 GCA_021785235.1 Bacteroidota bacterium | reverse complement strand
GTTGTGTATGGGTCGTCGTAATAAGGTCTCATATTCCTTTGCCGTCAACGGGTTCCTGGTGAATCACTGCCTTGTTTATTTGCGGAAACTCCCTCACAATATCTTCTTCAAGCTCATTCACGATCCTAACTGTCTCTTCCAATGAAAAAGTATCTTTGATCTGACATGTCAGGCCTACACGAAGGCCGGATGCGCTTTCAGTAAAATTCAGATTTCCACAAGATACTACCTCGCGTTTCAATCTGATGAAATCAATAATTCTGCGAGGCAGGTTGCTGTTCCTCAGGCTCACCGATTTGGCTTGTATCAGCTCTCCTGAGGATTTGTCGATGTGAACAAAAATCTCCTCCACTTCATTGACCTGGTGGCGTATCGCATTCTCCAGCTTGTCCGCCTTCAAGTGCGCTTCCTCGATCGTATTGGCGTCCTCCACTTCGAGGTGAAGGTCGATGACAATTCCCCCATCCGTTGTGAAGACTTCGATTTGATGGATCTTGCTGCCGGTGTCCTCGGCGGCGAATCTCACCTTGTCAAGAACTGTTTCTTCCATTGTCTCGACAGGTTCCGCGTGAACCACGACGTCAATACCATCCCTTATCTTCCTCACTCGCTGCTCGATTCCGTCCATGAGCTTATGGGCCTGCTCGAAAGGGAGAAGCCTCGGGAGTCCCACTACCATGTCAACGAAGATTCTTCCGCCGGAATCTCTGACGCGCAGCTTCTTCAGCTCGCGGATCTCGCTTGACTGCAGCGCGGCGGTTCGAATCGACGCCACAAGAGCGGGATCGGGGCTCCTGTCAACGAGAACGTCAATGGCTCTCTTGCCCAATCGGAGGCTTATCACGACTACGATTGCCGAGACTCCAAGAGCCGCGATAGGATCCGCGAACTCGAAGCCAAGTTTCGCGCCGATGAGTCCGAAGATCACAACGCTCGAACTCAGTATGTCCGTACTAAAATGGAGAGCATCCGCTTCCAGCGCCTGACTGTGGTATTTTTTCGCGGCCCGCAGGAGAATTCTGGACCTGGTGAAATCGATCACGATTGACGTCCCCATCACTATGAAGCTCCAAGCCGTCACGTCAATCGGCACCTGCCGGAAGAAAATGCGCTCGATGGCTTCCCTTGCAATGAGGAAACAGGTCAGAAGCAGGAGGAGTGTTTCGAAAAAGGCGGAAATGTTTTCAAACTTGCCGTGCCCGTAATGGTGCTCGGAGTCCGCGGGCTTGTCGGCCGCTCTAACGGCGAAGAAAGTCATGAAGGCCGCGAGCAGATCAAGTCCGGAGTGGGCCGCCTCGCTAAGGATACCGAGGCTCCCCGTACTCATTCCGACTAATAGTTTAAATGCGGTAAGAAAGACGGCGGCAACTACAGAACTTAGCGCCGCCGTTAACTTTTCGTGAGACGAACTCTTCGTCAAGCCGGGAAAATGTCCCTTCTCTAAACCGACTTTTCAATCGGCGTCAGAATTTGACGTACTTATCGACTACGCTCTTCGTGTTCTGCATATTGAGTTTCAGGAAAATAAACTCGAATCTCTTCTCGAGTTCCTTGTTCGCCATCTCGAACCAGCTCTTATCGAGGTTCCACATCTGTTCCTTGAACGGGCCGAACCCCTTTTTCCTGGTCTTGTAGATGAACTGCTCGTCGGTCATGTCCGGCTTCTTTTCGTCGGCCATGTTTTTCCTGAGGTAGTCGTAAATACTCTCTCTGAATTCTTTCGGGAACAGGTCGTACAGAAGATTCTGAAAACCGGTCGCCAGATGTATCTCCGCCGTCCCGACGCCCGGGAACTTATCGAAAAGTTCTTCCGGTAACGTGGATGCTCCGTGCTGGACTGCCCCGGCCATCCCGTATTCCTTTCTGGAGATTTCCGAGATTTTCTTCAGGACGTCAAAGTCGATATTTACCTTGGCTACGGTGCCGTCGGCCAGAGGAACGCCTCCGTGGCTCGACCCAGTCTGCACACTAATCTTGCTTATGATCTTAGCGCCTTTCTTCTTCGAAGTGAGAGCCTTCACATATCCCTGCATGTAGGCGCGGAACTCTTCCGGGGTGGAATTCTTTTTTCCAACCTCCCCGATTTCACCTCCAACGGATATCGTAACTCCCTTGGGCTCGATTTCTCTTATGAGGGCCGTCATCTCAGCGGCGAGCTCAAAATTGTTACGCTGCTGTTCTTCGAGAGTAGACTTGCTTAGGTCGACAAGTGTCGATGAATCGATATCGATGTTATAGAATTGCGCGGCGACGGCTTCCTTGATCAGAGACCTGATCACTTCGGTTTCCTTCTTG
>JAJYGB010000365.1 GCA_021785235.1 Bacteroidota bacterium | reverse complement strand
ACGCAATTCGTGGGCCTGTGCAATATACTCTGGTGAGGTATCCAAGTCCGCAACCATGGATGAAAGGTCGGGATCCCCGATGCGTTTGATCGCCGCTACGAATCTCTTAGCCATATCCCGGAATGATGATGTATAAGCATATTGCATATCCGGATCATCGCTAGGGCCACACTTGCCAAGAGGAAATACAAGTATTTGATCGGAAAGCTCAAAGGACAGTTCAAGCGAAGATTTCAATTTTCCTCCATAGGGCTACGGGTCTATTTTCACAGAGTGGGCTCAATGGCGTTTAACGAGTGCGGCAAAAAGTCGTCCCGATTCGGCACTATAAATGCGCGAAGCTCCGACCATGGTGCCGAATCGGGATGAAGCGACCACGACATATATAAATGCGGAGGGTCTTTTTGCCGCTTGTTAGGCGAAGCGGCGGCACCTGTTTACTTCAGAGACCGCTTCACCTTGGATTTATATTTCTCTCGTTTTTCGCCCACGACCGCCTTGTGCTCACCCTCTCTTGCGGGATAGATAAACTCCAGGTTAGCTGACGAGAACATGTCGTCGTTCTCCCTTCGCAAGCGCTCCTCGGCCATCTTGCAATATTCAGGGTCTATTTCGATTCCAACGCTGTTCCTGCCAGTTTTAAGAGCAGCGACCATCGTTGTGCCAGTACCGCAGAAGGGGTCGACAACTGTATCGCCAACAAAAGAAAACATCCTGACAAGCCTGTAAGCTAGTTCCAGCGGAAAAGGAGCAGGGTGCTCACGGGTGGATGCGCCAGTGATGTTCCAAAACTGCTGGAACCACTTATTGTACTCCTCCTTAGAGATCATGCTAAGTTTGCGTTGGCGTTCGGTTGGCTGACGATACCCTCCAGGCTTTCTTTGCATGAGGATGAATTCTATGTCGTTCTTTATGATGGCGTTTGGCTCGTAAGGCTTCCCCAGGAACTTTGATCCGTTATTTACCTCATAATTTGCGTTGGCAATCTTGTGCCAGATTATGGGGTTCAGGTTATCGAATCCAGCTTTGCGACAAGTGACCGCGATGTCCGAGTGCAGTGGGAATACGACGTGACGGCCAAAGTTCCTCCGTGACAGACAAACATCTCCGACTACGCAGACCAACCGGCCCCCAGGTACCAATATGCGGTGCATCTCCTTCCATACTGTTCCGAGTTCACTAACGAACTGTTCGTAGTCCGCCACGTGCCCAAGCTGGTTTGGGCTCTCGTTGTAACGCTTCAGCGTCCAATACGGAGGCGAGGTAACAATGAGATGAACAGACTCATTTTTGATGAACGAGACATTTCTGGCGTCGCCTTGGATCAAACGGTGTGTCGTGACTTCCTGCTGAGCGGTTTCTTTTGATGTCATATGGCTTTCGATACTCCGAAGGCTGCAACTTGAGCGACAAGCGATCTGGCAAATATATCGAACGTTAGATCGTCCGCAGGTTCCGAATAATGGCCTTTTAGCCCACGTTTGCGGTCAGACGTGAGAAAGGCAGCAACGCTATAATGCCGCTCGCGCACAAGCTTGCGACAAAAGAGTTCATAGCGTTTCGCGTAAGATGCATCGACAAACTCTGGAAAGACTTTGAAGTGTGGTTCTTGTACCCGGACGGGTTTTTTAGATTCAGGGCAATCTTCAAGGAGGAACAGATACCCCAGCCATGGTTTTATGGTCCTGTTGTAAGCCCCCTCTCTGTACGCTGTCCACAGGTCGAGAGCACTCCCCATTGCTTCCTCAGTACGATTGTTGAAATTGTTTCCGAAGGATGGACCAACTTGGGACTTCGCTTCGAGACCAACGACAAGCTGGCTGTCCTTCACAAGCAAAAGGTCCCATTCTTTCGTGGGTCGGAAGAAGCCGGGCAACTCAAGGTGCTTGTTGCGAAAAACATTCGATCTATCCGCGCCAACTTCGAGTATTAGATCGCTAATAAGGTCTATGAAGCCATCCATCTGAGCACCGCCTGTCACAGCGCTTCGAGCACCCTGATCCGCTCTGCCCGAGTTCGATTGCTTTTCAGACTGTTTTTGCCGAGTGAGCCAGTAGTGGGCGATCGCTTGCGAAAGATATTTGGAAATGTTGTCAAGCCTCTTCATAGTAGTCCAGTTTTAACACAAAATAAAGAATAGCGAGCGGAGATTCCATTCGCCCGTGCCGCCATTTCGCCTAACTTCTTCTAAACCACACTACCTTTATACGCGGCATATGGTATAACAGGCGAACATCTATTTCGTATTTGTACGATTCGTGTGTATTACTCATTCTACCGGGATCCCTACCTGACAGATCGCCCTCTCCCTGATGTGCATTGTCATCTCCACCTGACTCACGCTTTAGCCCTTTGATTCTTGGACGAAGTTAATACCGATGCACATCTCGAGCAAATTGCGCGACCCGCAAGCTTCTCCGGACAGCTGCGCCTTTCCTTTCCGACCAGGAGATAATTTGTCCTCCTTCAAATCCGGCGAGCTGAATCTAAGGCGTCATAAAAAAAAAGCCGCACGGTGTTTCCCGTGCGGCATCTCACTGCAAGCGGTGAGGTTTGGTTTACGCCTACCGTGTCAAGCTTTAAACGGCCTGACATGGCTTGCTACTTCTTCTTCAACTTCTTTATGATCTTAAGGTTCCTCTCGATCAGCTCGTTCCGCGTCTTCACGCTCTCGGCGCTCCTCAGCCCGTCGGGCGGAGTGTTCACGACGTAATCCAGAAGCTTATCGACAGTAGTCCTCGCGACGTGGGTCCTCGTGTCTGACGAGCCGTAATATATCAGCACATCTCCGTTCTTTCTTTTCACCCAACCGTTGCTGAACACGACGTTCGAAACGTCCCCGAGGCGCTCTTCGCCTTCCGGCGCGAGAAAGTAGCCGGCGGGAGAGGCGATCTTCATGTCGGGATGTTCGAGATCGGTGAGGAACATATAGAGCACGTATCGCAAACCCGCGGCGGTATTCCTGACTCCGTGGGCCAGCTGGAGCCAACCCTTCTCGGTCTTTATGGGCGCCGGGCCGAGCCCGTTCTTCACTTCCTTTATAGTGTGATACTGACGGTCGTCGACGATGGTCTCCTCGTCGATCGTGGCGCCGAGCATCGACTCGGAAAGTCCCCAGCCGATGCCGCCGCCGGAGCCGGCGCTTATGAAGCCGTCCTGCGGCCTCGTGTAAAAGGCGTATTTGCCATTCACAAACTCAGGATGGAGCACGACGTTCCGCTGCTGCGGGGACTTCGTTTTCAAATCAGGGAGACGTTCCCAGTTGATGAAGTTCTTCGTGCGGACGATGCCTGCCTGGGCGACGGCCGATGACAAATCCCCTTTGGGCGCCTCCGGGTCTTTGCGCTCCGTGCAGAAGATGCCATAGAACCAGCCGTCCTCGTGCTTCGTCACGCGCATGTCATACACGTTAGTGTCAGGGTTGCCCGGCAGCTCGGGGATCGTGATAGGATAATCCCAGAACCTGAAATTGTCGACCCCGTTCTTCGACTCCGCGACCGCGAAGAACGATTTCCTGTCCGCCCCTTCCACTCTCACGAAAAGGAGGACGCTTCCCTGATGCTCTACTGCTCCGACGTTGAATGCCGCGTTGACGCCGATCCTCTCGAGAAGATTCGGGTTCGTCCCGAAATCCAGATCGTATCGCCAGTGTATCGGCGCGTGAGCCGCCGTGACCGCCGGGTATTTGTATCGGATGAATATCCCGTTCCCTTCCTTTACCGGCTCGTTCTTGCGCTTTATCAGTCTCTCCTGCGCGGAGAGCATCTCTCTAACCTTTTGATTGAATCGTGCTTTGTTCACTTTGTTTCTCCCGCTGATTCTACACTTGAACTACCAATGCTCTTCTCCGTCGCGACTTTTTCACCGAAGGTCTCCTCGAGCTTGTCCCACCAGTTGACCTTGAGAATTATCGATGTCACTACCATGATTACCATGGAGATAATAAGTCCGGACCAGTCGCGGATCACCAAATAAACTGGGGCGGCCATCAACGTTATCTGCCAGACCATTCCGACCACGATGTTGAACATGTCGCGCTTGAAATCCTTGTTCGGCTGGAACGACGGATCCGACTTCATGACTTTTTCCTTTATAGGTTGCCAGAAACCCCACGGACGGACGTTCTTATAGAATCCCATGAGAGTCTCGTCGCTTTCGGGCGGAGTCATGTAAGTCGCAACGTAGCAACCTATGATTGAAACTATAAAGATTATCGGGAAGGAATTCATGCTCGCGTTGTTCGAAATCGGCCAATTGCGGAGAAACGGGATTAGGTTGAAGTTGTCGAGGACCAGTAACAGAAGCATGGTTCCGATTCCCGTGAGCATTCCCCAGAAATAGCCGTAACCGTTGAATCTCCACCAGTACCACTTCAGCACGTTCGCCGCCGTGTAGCCTCCCCAAAGCGCGGAGACGATCCAGAGCACGACCTGGTTGATCGAGTTCACCATGAATCCGATTCCAACCCCGACCACGATGACGATGACAGTCGTCACGTAACTCCAGTTAACGTAGACTTTCGGATCCGCGTTCGGATTGATGTATCTCTTATAAATATCGTTCACGATATAAGCGGGCGCAGCGTTCACAGTCGCGGCGAAGTTGCTCATGAACGCCGCGATCAGGCCAGCCATCAGGAAGCCGAGAAGTCCTACGGGAATGTAATGCGCGAGGACCTCGGGGAGTATTGTCTCGAAGTTCGGCGTGGCGATCGAACCGCTGTACAGCGCGTTGAAGTTCGTCAGCGCCAGCACCGTCAGGCCTGCCACCATGAGATAACGCGCGGGGTTGAGGACGACGTTTACCAGCGAGCTCATCTTTGCCGCCTCGACGGGGTTCTTCGTCGAAAGGACACGCTGCATGTCGTAGTTCGGCGCTGGACCCGCCGCCGAAATGAATATTCCTTTGAAGAGCATCATTATAAAGAACAGTCCGAACATTGAATAGCCGTCGGTCGAGATCCATTTGCTGAACTCGGTCACTTTGGACGAGGCCGCCGAAGTGATCGACGTCCAGTCCATGTGCAGATGCCATCCGAAGAACATGTTGGCCCAGCCGTGAGGCAGGACCGCGTGGATCATCGACGGAGAGACATATGCCATCGCGATTATCCCAATCGCTATCGACGAGATCGTCAGTATAAGGTACTGGAGCACTTCAGTTATCACGACACTGAACATGCCTCCCTTTCCAACGTACATCGTTGTCATCGTCATGTTTCTCTTTCCTTAGAGGTTGGCGTTCATGTCGGGATATTTCGCGAGAGTCGCCGGATTACTCACGAGCGGGGGGAAGAAGGCGACCGCGAATTCGCCTATGCCTTTGAATCCGTAAGATAGAAATCCGATGACTCCTATCAGCGCGAACACGACCACGATGATATGCGAGAGATTTCCCCCCTTCTCTGTCCCGAAACGTGTCTTTATCCATTCGGCGCCCGTCATGACATTGGACCGCCTCAGCCACGCCGACATGTACACCATGAGGA
>JAJYGB010000205.1 GCA_021785235.1 Bacteroidota bacterium | reverse complement strand
ATCCAATGGAATCTTCAAACTGACAACCTCCGTACCTCCCGGCGCCGCAGCGGCCGAAAACTGATGATGCTCACCGTACAGTCTCGCGAGCCTTTCCTTCGTCACTTCCAGCGCTCCGCCGCCCCCGCGTCCCAAATCTTCGCGGGAGATTCCACCTGTTCCCACTTTAACGGATAATTCAAGAAATCTTTCACGAGTCTCGGCAGTTAGCTCGACATCAAAGCGCGTTGCCCCGCCAGCAAGATTAGATCTGACGAGTTCCTCAACTATCGGCTGAAGGAGGAAACTTGGCACCAGAGCTTTTCGGGCATCACCGGTTATTCTTTCAATAACGCGTACGTTTGCCGTCAACCTGAGATTCTCCAATTCAATGTATCGACTAGTTAGAACAACTTCTTCATTCAGCGTTGCCTCGTCACGGTCACGGTCGTATACGGTCGTCCTCAGGAACTCACTCAGCTGTGAAAGAGCGGCATTAGCCTTTCTATTCTGCTTCGCGCGCAGAAGCATCTTGAGCGCGTCAAGCGTGTCAAGAAGAAAATCAGGATGCACCCTTCCTCTTAGCTCACGCAGCCTCGTCCTCGCGAGAACCGTTTCGAGACGGGAGTACTCCAGTTCATACTCGCGATTAGTTCTGCGATACTCAAGCACATAGAAACCGAGCAGAAACAGCACATATGCCGCCATGTCTCCCCAAACGGCCGGGTTATTCAGAAGCACCCCAAACACAGTCGCGGATCTCTGGAAATGAAGAATGTCCTTATCGAGTAAAAGAGAAAGCAGCTGGTGCGCAACGGTGAGTACGCCCATGACGGACAAATGGATCGCCGCCCAGGGAAGGAGAGTCTTCTTATTCACCGAGACCCTGCCCGAAAGCCACATCACCACAACAACCGTCAGGAGGAAATACCACGAGTACAAGAGATTACTCGTGAGATATCTCGCGAAATTGATCAAAGATTTTTCACCGCGAAAATATATCAGGTAACCTTGTAGAGCGTTGATTGAGGCCACGAATGTGAGTACGACAACCATCGGCACTAGAAGACCGGAATAGAGACTCGACCGTCCAGAGTCCATCTCGCGCGGTTGAAACTGTCTTCCGGATAAGCCTTCTAGCACCTCGCCCGCGTCGCTAGGAAGTGATGGCACGTTACGCTCCAACACCGGCGAAATCACCTTCGAGGAACGGAATTTCGATTCGCACTTTCATCCCGCCCGCCGGTTTAATTTCAAATTCAAAGACGTGATCGTCGCCGAACAGATGAAATAGCCTTTGCCCGGTTACGCGATGACCGACTCCATGTTGCCCGTTCCTTCCGGTCGTTCCGGTGATTCCCGGTCCGTTGTCCTCGACAATGACCGAGAGATAGCGCCCTATTTTCCTGGTAGTGATCACGATCTTTCCCCCCGATTTTTGGGGGGCGATAGCGTATCTCACCGCGTTTTCCACAATGGGCTGAAGAAGAAGGTTGGGGACGCCGGCAGCGAGGGTCTCCGGCGAAATGTTCTCGGAAACCTCAAGCCTCCCGGCAAATCTCACCTTCTCAATTTCCAGGTAATGGTTCGTGAAACGCAGTTCCTCTTCCAGCTGGATCATGTGTCGTTCGCTTTCGTGAATCGTCGTTTCCAGAAAATCATGCAGCAGCGAGAGCATCCTCTCGGCCTCCGCGTTCTCCTTCTTCAGTATTAATGTCGAAACCGCGTTCAAGGTATTGAACAGAAAATGAGGATGTAATTGGCTCTCGAGCGCACTCAGCTGTGACTCCGCGAGCTGTCTCTGAAGTTGTGCCAGCTTCAGCTCGTCATCCCTGTTTTTCTGCTGGAACTCGAATAGATCCATGGCTATCATGATCACAAAATATATTACCACATCCAACCCCAACCATGGGTTGCGCAGCATCCGTTTGTATATCAGCGTGGGTACGTCAAGATATCCAAGTGTGGAATTGATTACGAGCGAAGTCAAGATCTGATGTGCGAAGACAGTGATGACAGGAAAAAGAAGATACACCGATACGAAGTAGAGCCCTTTTGAAGCTCCCAACCTGAGACTTCTCGTGGCCCAGAACATGAGCAGGAGAAGGAGAAACCAGTACCAGAAATAGAAGAGGTTGAAGGGGATGTGCCACAAAAGGCTGTAGCGGGTTTGCGTGTTCAGGTTGATGATGTAAAACTGTTGGAATGCCACTGCCACTGCGATGAGCGTCAACACCGAGAAGATAATCAGATAGAGGCGGCCCCTGAAGTAGTGCTTCTTTACGAACGAGACGAAGTCAACCTTGCTTGTCATAATTCCATTTGCTTCCGCGCCGAGATTCAATATTGGCAAAGTGACATATTGAAACAACGGCTGCCGGACGGCGTTACCGTGCCTCCCCCTCGACTATCTTAAGTTTTCGCCCCCTCGTCTCGGGGAATGTCCAAATCCATATTCCTGTCAGAATTGCGAAGACGGCCGCGAGAGAAATCCCTCCGCTGAGACCGTACCTTTCTGCGACTACCGCGATGACGACCGGTGTGAAAAACTGGACTCCGCGGGCAAGGTTGAATGCGGAACCCATCGCGGTATTTCTGATGCTCGTTGGATAGAGCTCGCTGAAGAGCGGGCCGTAGCCGCTGAACATGCCGGTACCGAAACCGACCAGGAACATGAATGAGAGAATGACCGCGGGATAGACCGCGACCACGTTCCACACGAGTGTTATCATTACAAGGGCGAGGGCCATGATGAAGGAGTACACCGAATACGCGGGACGCCTCCCGAACCTGTCCGCGACGAACCCGAAAGAGAGGTAACCGAGCAAACCGCCCGCCTGTGTGACCAGCATCCATACCGCGGATTTAGTCATCGGGAATTGCCGCTGCTCGTGGAGGTAGCCGGGTAGCCAGGAATAGGTGAACCAGTATGCGGACATGTCAAACACGGCCAGAACCAATGATTGGGCAAAAAGCTTCCTGTATTCGGCAGAGAAGAGGAGAAGAAATTTATTTTTGGATTCCTGCTCAACGCCCTTACCATCGAATCCTTCCTGTGAGATCAGCCGGCGTCTTTCGAGCCACACGTCGGATTCCGGCAACCGCCGCCTTATCAGTACCACCAGTATCGCAGGCAGGATTGAAACAAAGAAGCACGATCGCCAGCCGATGACAGGTTCGATAAATCCACCGACGATGGATGCCAGGACAATCCCAAACGGAGCGCCGGTCTGCATGATCGCCGCATATCTCCCCCTGACTTTCGGTGGAAACGTCTCCCCGACATAGGTCTGGCCGGTCGCCCACTCTCCGCCGACGCCAAGCCCGGTAATAATTCTGAAAATCAGGAGCACAAACAGGTTCGGCGCAAACCCGCTGAGAAAGGTCCCGAAGCTGTATGTAAGAATAGTCCACTGCAGAACGCGTCTCCTCCCAAACCGATCTGATAGAACCCCGAACAAAACGCCCCCTAATGCGGTCGCGGCCAGTGAGGCTCCAAGGATATACGACAACTCTACTCTTGAGAGGGCAAGTTCCTTTCCGATGGGAATAAGAAGAAACGTGAAGAGAATCAGGTCATAGAAGTCGAATACCCACCCCGCCCAGCTCATGAGCAGAATCTCAAAGTGTGGCCTGGTTGGTTTTTCCTGCTCGCTCAAGAGAGTGTGTTCCATAGGTCCTCGCTATTCTACAAATGACGTATGGCAAGCTGTATAGAAAATACGGAATGCATCCGGTTCATCCACGAGCGTCAGGCCAGCGATGTCGTAACCTGCCCGCTGGTCCTCCGCCAGCGGACAGATTCCACTTCACAACTTTATTTATGAGCCTTGAGGAAGTTCTTCCAGATAATATAGAGCCCGGCCGCAACTACCGCGGCAGGAACAAGAAACCTGAGTATCCCGTAGGCGCCGTCGCCAAAGCCGTACTCGCCTTTCTCAGCCATGAGTCCGCTCCAGCCGACCACCACGAACAGCGCCGCGATAATCAGCAGCGCGTATTCCCTTGGGTGCGAGAAGAAGAGCATCAGAAAGGCGAGGCCCGGTATGATCAGGGCGGACGGCCAGATCACGCTCCATGAACCCGGTATATATTCGTAGGAAACGAGAAGTACGAGCATGGCGGAAAGAAAAAGAGTCGACCCCCAGAAGAGTCTTCTCTGGTTCGAGTAGGCAAAGGCCGTTATGGCCTCAAAGCCTCCGATAATCAGCACCGCGAATGCGGCTATCCTCGTGAAATTTAAATCTACAACTCCCGCGCGGTTCATAAGAAGAAGCACGCCGAATAGGAGCAGGAGAAGACCGAGAAGAAAAGTGCCTACGTGGCTCTTTCTTTCAGCAATTGTGCTCATCAACTAACCTCCTTTGGAATTACGAAAGCACATGCGACATAAAGGATCAGCGCAAGTCCGAACGACGCGAACGCGAGTACGACGCATGCGAGCCTCACGATTGTTGGGTCGACTTCAAGATATTCCGCCAGACCACCGCAGACACCCGCGATCTTCTTGTTGCGCACGGACCGTGCGAGCCTTTTCTTCTCCACTCCCGTATTGACACTCTCACCCTCAACACCCCCGGATGAACTCTCCTTCTTAACCTTCCCCAGCAGAAGCGCCCCACCGATAAGTATGAATATAATCGGAAGCGCAAGCGTCCCGAACTGGTGGAACGTAAACGTGAACGGAAGGAAATCATAGTAATGAAAAAACAAAGTAATACCGATGATGACAATGACGATCCCGAGAACCAGGGTCACCGTGGACCCTCCCGCCGATCGAGTCTCCTGTTCCAAACGCTCTCCGGAGGGATCGAGCTTGAGCGGCTCCGTGGGAATAACGAGCATGGCAACTATATAGAAGATCACCCCGGCCCCGACACTGAGGATGGAGAAAGCCACGAGGAGAAGGCGCACAACAGTCGCATCAACTCCCAGATACTCGGCCAGTCCGCCGCAAACGCCGTCGACGATTCTCTCAGTCCGGGATTTATAAAGCCTTCGATGTGAATCGCTGGATTCGGATTTCTGTTGGTCCATTGCCGTCTCTGTGGTCTGATCCCGCTAGTGCCGGGCGTTAGTCTTGATGATCTCCTCCTCGGTTATAATATAGTCAACTCTCACATCTGTCACCGAGGACTCAATAGTATCAACTATTTGGAAATTGTAAGCAAGGGCCACGATAGGTTTTTTCTGGGTCTCGAGGAAATTGTCGTAGTATCCTAATCCCCAGCCTATTCGATTCCCCGACCTATCCGCCGCGATAACGGGGATAATGAACAGATCGACTTCTTCGATGGGGATCGCCGAAAAGACCTTCGGTTCCTTCGTGTTGAAGGGACCCTCGGTTAAATCCCCGATGTTCATGAGCTCGGAGCTCTCAAGTTTTCTTTCCTTCTTATCGGTGATGACCGGCACCGCGATCCTTTTTCCGCTCGCGAACGATCGTGCAATAAGCATTATGGTATCGACTTCATTCGGCCTGGAAGAGATGTAGGTGTGGACGAGCCCGGCG
>JAJYGB010000334.1 GCA_021785235.1 Bacteroidota bacterium | reverse complement strand
CGGAGAGATCGGCGTCTATCCCACCGACAATTTCCCGACCTCGTTCTTCAAACAGGATATAATTCTATACAACGGAATCGACAGAGTCGATTTCAGAACAAACGTGGATTGGTGGGAAACCCATACAATGTTGAAGGTCGCCTTTCCAGTTAACGTGCGCGATTCGTTGGCAACATTCGAGATTCCTTACGGAACCATTGGGCGTGCCACGATACCGAAGAACAGTTGGGATGAAGCGAAGTGGGAGGTCCCTGCCGAAAGATGGGCCGATATGTCGGAAGAAGTTGCCCGGTCAACATCTTCGGGCGCGGGATTCGGCGTGAGTTTGCTCAACAATTCGAAATACGGTTACGACATAAAGGGAAGCGTCATGCGCCTATCGCTCCTGCGCTCGCCCGTTTGGCCCGATCCAACGGCCGATCGTGGGAAGCACACTATCGACTACGCGATTTACTCTCATTCCGGCACTTGGAAATCGGGTGGGACTGAAAGGGAAGGATATGATTTCAATAATCCTTTGATCGCTTCGATCTCAGCGCGACATTCCGGTCCGCTTCCATCAACCTATTCCTTTTTCAGGTTGTCCCCGTCAAACCTTGTCTTGACGATAGTCAAGCAGGCGGAGGATTCGAAGGCATGGGTGGTAGAATGGTACGATGCTTCAGGAAAAGATTCTCAGGCCGACCTGCTGTTGCCCAGGAGGCCGAAGAAGGTTGTCGAATCAAATTTCCTCGAGGAAGACGGAAAGCCCATCCCGTTCAAAGGAAATCATGTCTTCGTCGACACGAAAAAGAATTCTATAAAGACGATCAAGGTCTACTTCTAGTTGTTTTAACGGAAGCTCGCGAAATTTTAGACAAGGAGGTTTTCCTGAAATGAGAACAGACATTCCGCTGTTCGATGTACCTCGCATCGAGTCCTTACAGGACATGCTAGTCCAATCCGCGCGAAGATTTAAGAACAAGCCTGCCCTTCAGGATCTCGGTGAGACTCCCATTCGGGAGGTGACTTATGAGTCTCTCATGGAGAATGTCCTGCGCTTCGGAGCGGCGCTCAGGAACCTCGGGGTCAAAGAACGCGACCACATCGCCGTTATCGGTGAAAACCGTGTGCAGTGGGCCATGAGCTATCTTACGGCGATGTCCTTTAACATGGTCGTAGTCCCTGTGGACAAAAACCTCGGCGTCAACGAGATATTGAACATCCTGCACGAATCGGAAGCGACTTCGGTCATCTTTTCGGAGACATACGAAGCGGTGTTCCGCGAGAAGATGGCCGGGCTCAAACATGTCCGTCACTATATCAGCATGGACCTGAGAAAAGACGAAGAAGGTTTCCTCTCGATGGTCGAGCTGATCAACAAGACCCCGGCAATATCGGCAGACAAACTTCCTCGAATCAATCCTGAGGAGCTGGCGGTGATAATATTCACTTCCGGCACGCTCGGGAGAGCGAAAGGAGTTATGCTCAGCCAGAAGAACATCGCTTCAAACCTGACCGATATGGTAAGCTTCTTCGGCATATATCCTGAAGATAGGTTCCTCTCGGTTCTGCCGATGCATCACACTTACGAATGCACATGTGGGATGCTGTGCCCGCTATATGGCGGTTCGTCCGTCGCGTACGCCAGGTCGCTGAAGACCGTCGTCGAAGACATGCAGAAAGCAAAGCCCACGATACTCCTTGCGGTTCCGCTCCTCTACGACAAGATGTTCAAGGCGATTTACCGCGGTATAAAGGAGAAAAAGATGGTGGCGCGCGTCATAAGGCCGATGATCAAGGCGACCGACGTTCTATCGAAGATCGGCTGGAAGAGTTCTAAGAAGGCGGTGTTTAAGGAGATTCATCACAAGTTCGGGGGGGCGATCAGGTGTTTCATAGCGGGCGGCGCCGCGCCGGATCCGGTAGTCGCGAAAGGGTTGAGGGAGTTCGGCTTCGGGTTTGTCCAGGGCTACGGTCTGACGGAGACATCGCCGATACTCACCTTAAACAGACTTCAGGATTTCAAAGACGACGCTGCGGGCACTCCGCTGCCGCATGTCCAGATAAAAATCGCGAACCCGGATTCAAAAGGTATTGGGGAGGTCTACGCGAAGGCGCCCAACGTGATGCTCGGATATTACAAGAACGAGAAGGCGACAGAGGAGACTTTCGCGGGCGACTGGTTCAAGACGGGGGACGTCGGATACATTGACGAAGACGGCTTCCTTCACATCAGCGGCCGTAAGAAGAACGTCATCATCTCGAAGGGAGGAGAAAACGTCTTCCCTGAGGAAATCGAGGATGTGTTGAACAGAAGTCCGTATATAATTGAGAGCATGGTTTACGGCGAGAAGAACGAAAAGGAAGGGGAGATCATCGCGGCTCAGATCGTCGTCGACGCGGAATCGTTCATAGAATTATCGGAGACAAAACACGTCACGATCACGCCGGAATTGATAAACGAAATTATCGACGGCGAGGTGAGGAAGGTTAACCGTGAGCTGCAGACTTACAAACAGATAAAGAGATTCGTCGTTCGAGACGAGGAATTTCAGAAGACAACCACACAGAAGATTAAGAGATTTGCCGTAACGACAGAAAAGGAGTAATCGACCTTCTTCATCGTCGGGGCACACCTTTCACGCCCTCGTTTGTCACATCGAATAAGGGAGGGAGTACGCCCGCCTCAGGAAAAGTATTCATGAAATATCTAAATTCAAATTCAGAAACAGGAGATCCAAAATGAATAAATCCGGTCACCCACTATTGTCAAATCGCGCGAGTTGGGGGACGCTTCTCGTGATTGCCTCGGCGCTGTTTTTCGGGGCGAGCAGTCCGCGAACGTCGTCCGTGGCCACCCTGCCGACCGACCGCGAGTCGAGGATCTGGCCATACCCAATTCCGTGTAGAATACATGAGGGCGCAAATAAGGATTTATTCGTGATGACCCTGGGAGATGTCAAGACCCCTCTCGCCGATGGCGA
The DNA here is from genome assembly GCA_021785235.1 of Bacteroidota bacterium. The sequence continues at coordinate 2,526 of JAJYGB010000334.1, read as the reverse complement.
GTTCGATCCGGCAAAAGATGAAGTCATTCTAAATGACGGGAGGGTGATAAAGAACTATTACCGGGATTCGCTCGGCATAAAATTTTATAAGCCGATCGATAAGAAATATTTTCCGCTCCCTCCATCGGGCTGGTGTTCATGGTACTATTATTACCAGACCGTTGATGCCAGCCAGATAAGACAGAACGCGCGTTGGATCGCGAAAAACCTGAAGGCTTACGGTGCGAAGTTCGTCCAGATTGACGACGGTTGGCAGGGAAAAGGACATGGCGCTGGAGACAACAGGAACTGGTTCAAAGTGAACGAGAGGTTCGCGCCGGGAATGAACAAACTTGCGTCGTATATCAAGAGCCTCGGACTAACGCCGGGTATCTGGTTAGCCCCGCAGGGACAGAGCAGCCCGACTGTGGTAAGAGACCACCCGGGGGCGTTCATACTCAATTCCGATACTTCAGTTTCCAGGACTTGGGAGGGAATGTATCTCGTCGATCCTTCTTCAACTGAGGGACTCAATTATCTCAGGAGCCTCTTCACGATGCTGAAAGGGTGGGGATACGATTACTTCAAGATCGATGGTCAACCGATAGTCATTCAGCAATACCGCGAGAAAGAGGCATACATGAAACATCCTTCGACAAACGCGGATTCACTCTACCGGGCTACTCTTGAGACAATCAGAAATACCATCGGGGAAAATAGATACCTACTTGGTTGCTGGGGAATACCGAAGGAAGGCATCGGTATCATGAACGGTTCGAGGACCGGCGGCGATGTGGTTCTCGGATGGAGCGGCTTCATGACATCACTCACGGCGACGATGCACTGGAATTTTCTGAACAATGTTGTCTGGTACAGTGACCCCGACGCGATGCTCCTCAGGTATCCATTGACGCTGGACCAGGCTCGCGCCTGGGCGACAATGCAGGGGCTTACCGGGGAGGCGCTCATGGCGAGCGACCGGCTAACCGATCTCTCTTCCGCCAGGGTAAGTATACTCAAAGCTGTGTTCCCCGCTCAGAACATCCGTCCGCTCGACCTATTCCCATCGAAGAAACTCAAACACATCTGGGACCTTAAGATAAACCACCTTGGCAGAAATTACGATGTGGTTGGGTTCTTCAATTTCAATCAGGAAAATACTAAGACAGTCTTCCTGAATTGGAAAGATCTCGGCTACAGCGACTCTTCGCTCGTGCAGGTGTTCGACTTCTGGAACAAAGAATACCTTGGCGCATGGCGAAAAGGTATGGCCGTCACAATTCCGCCGACAAGCTGCCGGGTTCTTACGCTTGTTCAAAGCAACGGTAAAATACAATTGATATCCACCAACCGGCACATCACGCAGGGATATACCGACCTCGTGTCGCTCAGTTCGAACAGTGGCGGGACCGACTTCCACGGCGAGAGCAAGGTGATCGCCGGAGAGAGATATGCCGTGTACTTCGCGTTCCCTCGCGGAAAGAACTTCATCGTAAGCGGCGCGAGCGCGGGGAATCTCAAAGTGCGAGTCGTTGACCATCAGGGATGGGCTAAGGTTGAATTTACTTCTCCGCGTACCACGGAAATCAAGTGGCGCGTCAGCTTTGCGCCGGCTTCATATTACCGCTACCCTGTCAATACTCCTTACGGCCTGAGCATTCACGCCGAAGGGCTCAACGGCGCTATGTTGAGTTGGGCTAACCAATACAACTTGAATTTTGGTTACAACGTATATCTGAACGGTCGAATCGCGGGTTACACTCCGACGAATATTTTCCCGCTGACCGGACTCAATCCGGACTCCGTATACCATGTCAGCGTTAAAACGGTATGGGAAGACGGGATTGAGAGTGACAAAGCGGATTCCACGAGCTTCGAGTTAACGAAACTTCTTCCGCAAACTCCGGATAAATGAGACAACATTAACCAACCGGAAGCGGATTTATCTGGAAGACAGCTCACGTGCCGGGCTTTAGATCTCGGCAGGTGGTTCCCGCTATGAAGCTATTATCATCGGCCGCGCGAACTACAAAGAAGATTCTGGCGTTATTGATTTATATGCAAAGTTCGCTGCCATGGTGGGGGTGGATAATAAAAACGGGCAGCATGAGCGCAAGCATTGAGTTCTTTGTCTACGGTGACGGCCACGAAATCCTTCATGGCGGACCGGTTTCATTCGGCTCCGCGTTCCTTCCTGCCTTGATCGACATGAAACGGAAGGGGAATGCAATCTTAAGTATATTCGTAACGGAGATAGGAGTGGTGCAGAGCTGGCAGAATGGATCAATGTGAAGCTCGATAATACGACCAGATAGGAGAAATGATGAAAGCAATAGGAATTAAACCCGGAACAACTAACGTAAGTCTTGTAGATCGGCCTGAGCCGAGTATCGGCGCGCCCGATGAGGTGAAGGTAAAAGTAATTAGAGTCGGGATATGTGGAACCGACAGGGAAGAGGCATCCGGCGGCCGGTCGCTGGCCCCGAAAGGCTCCACGGATCTTGTGATGGGGCATGAAATGTTTGGAAGAGTCGTGGAAACGGGGAA
>JAJYGB010000068.1 GCA_021785235.1 Bacteroidota bacterium | reverse complement strand
AGTGTTGTTCTGAAACTGGCCGCTGTACGAATAACCGATCAGTTCGTACCACGCGAGCTGGTCGAGAGGAGTATTCGCATGCGCGGCGCTGCGGAACGGGTAGCTCTGGTTATGCGAAAATGAAATATTGGGAAGACTTGCACTTATCGAGCCGTTCTGCAGATTCTGATCGCGGTGGAGATTGATCGAAATGCTGTTGCCGGACTCCTGCCAGCTCCTGAACAACGTGACATTCGATACGAGGTTCTGCTGCAGGAGCTGCGGGTAGTCGAACGCGGTCGCCTGGAAATAATTCTGCGAGCTCATGCTGACGTTTGCCGTCAACTGTGTGTTCGGGTCGATCGTCTGCTGGTGAGTTATGTCCAGGTTCCAGTTTTTTTGAACGGTCCTGTTTGGATCGCCGGGCAGACCTGTTGCCAGGTAACTGTAAGCCCCGTAGATGCTTCCCTGAAAATAGTATCTCATGTTATACCGCAGCCCCGTCTTGATATCGTAGTTGCCTCGCGTCCACCAGTCGGCCGTAGTAGTCAGATCGGAGTACTCGTTTATGGCCCAGAAATAGCCGAAGTGTGAAAGGTACCTTCCGTAAAGTGCACTTTCTCCGAAAGACGGCGTGATAATCCCGCTGCGCCTCCCCGACCTGGCAGGAAACACCCCGAAGGGGAGAGCGAACACAGGTACGCCGTCGATATACATTATTATCGGTTCCGCGACAATCCTGTTGTTCACCACGAGTTTCATCTTCGAGCTCTGGAAATAATAGTCGGGGTCGGCCTTATCGCAAGTGGTGAACCTGCCGTTTTCGACATAGAGAACATCCTTCGCATACTTCTTGATAAGCTCGCCGTGGTAGTAGCTCTTGCTTATCACCGTGTTGGCAACATTGACTCTTCCCTTTTGGCTTTTGAAATCGTAAGCCACATGAGAGCCGTCATATGTTTCGCCTCCGTCTTTGAATACGGGTTGCTGGACAATCTTGTCCGAAGTGTCTTTCGTCCCCTCGGCGGTAAGGATCGCTGTGTCCCAGTTTATTGCGATGTGGCCGGCGTCGAGCTTGAAATCCCTGTATTGCATGTCTCCCTTGGTGTACAACTTCATCTCGCGTGTGGAAATCGAATAGACGATGGAGTCAGCGGCGCTGTATGTAACTGTTGTATCGATGGCAGCCTTTGCAGCGGTCGTATCTGCCGCGGTCGTTGTGTCCGGGGATGATGTGGTATCTGCGCGTGATTTAATCAATGCGGTAGCGCTGTCGTTTCGGGTGGTATCTGCCTGCTGACTTCTAAACTGAAGTCCCGGCGCGGTAAGGGAAAATATTTCGGAAGCCTGAAGCGCTGAGACGCCGAAGAGCACGATGAGTATTGATAATATTGTTCTCACTTCACATCAGCGATGAGCACTCCGGGAGATGAATGGTCAATCCGCAATCAACGCGGCTGCGCCGATTATGCCAGCGGAGTTGGCAAGCTGCGCTTTTATGACCTTCACTCGTGGTTTCAGGGGAGAAAGCACACGTGCTTTGACCGTTGCCTCGATTGAATCAAAGAGAGGCTTGCCGGCCATTGCGACCCCGCCGCCGATTATGAGCGTCGTGACGTCGAAAAGGTTGAAAGCAGACGCCACAGCGGTCCCAATGTACATCCCCGTTTCTTTCCAGACATCGAGCGCGAACCTGTCGCCACGATCAGCAGCCTGGCTGATTATCTTAGGCTCGAGTTTGTCGATGTCGCCTGCAAGAAGCTTGTTGATCAGCGAGTCCGGGTGGGTCTTCAGTTGTTCTGCAACCCGCCGGGAAAGGTGTTTTTGGCCGACGTATGCCTCGACGCAGCCGTGATTCCCGCAGCCGCATAACGGGCCGTCGTAGTCGATCGTGGTGTGGCCTATTTCTCCGGCGCCGCCTTCCTCGCCGCGGAAGACCCTGCCGTCCACTACGAAGCCGCCGCCGACCCCGGTGCCGAGAGTTATCATCACAAAATTCTTTAGTCCTTTTCCCGCGCCGAATTTAAGCTCTCCGACCGCGGCGGCATTGGCGTCGTTCTCAACCTCCACACGCGCGCCGATCTTTTTCGCGACCTCATCGCCCAACCTGAACACTTTCCAATTAGCGAGGTTCGGCGGATACTTCACCGTACCTCCGTCGAGATCCACTATTCCCGGCGATCCTATCCCGACGCCGAGCAATTCTTCGCCGGGATGTTTTTGTCTTATCGTCTCGACCGCTTTCGCGATCTGGCTGACCACTGCCTGCGGCCCGACTTCGCCCTGGGAGGGAAGCGATGTCTCGTTGAGAAGTTCTCCTTCTTTCGAGACAGACCCTGCCTTTATGTACGTTCCGCCAAGATCCACTCCGATAATGAATTTCATCTGGACAATTCCTTTTGCAGTCCGGACTGCACCGGCAGGGCGGGCTACTTTTTTCTTTTTTTCCAAATTGACTCGAGATATTTCTTCAGTGCCGCTTCTCTCCCTATCTCGGACGGTTCGTAGTAGATTTTGTCTTTGATTACGTCGGGGAGATATTGTTGTTCCACGAAGTGTTCGCCGAAATCATGCGCATATTTGTAACCTTTGTGGTATCCGAGCTCCTTCATCAGTTTTGTCGGGGCGTTCCTCAAATGAAGGGGGACAGGAAGGTATGGGTTTTCCTGCACGTCTGCCGCCGCGCGCTCGATGGAAATGTACGAAGCGTTGCTCTTCGGGCAGCTGGCCAGGTACGTTGTTGCCTGCGCGAGTATGATGCGCGCCTCCGGCATGCCGATGTAATCCACTGCCGTGAAGGCGGCGGTGGCTAACGTTAGCGCGTAAGGCTCTGCATTGCCGATGTCTTCGGATGCGAGAATGATAAGCCGCCGCGCGATGAACTTCGGATCTTCGCCGGCCTCCAGCATTCTCGCGAGGTAATACACCGCCGCGTCGGGATCGCTGCCGCGTACACTCTTTATGAAGGCGGAAATCGAGTTGTAATGCTCCTCACCGGTGCGGTCGTACCTGTAATGCCTGATCTGGTAAGCTTCGCGCACGATGTCCCGCGAGATCCGGGCCGGAGACTTTTTTCCCGCAAGGTCGAGTGCGACCTCAAGAGCGTTCAGCATGACGCGTGCATCTCCGCCGCTTAAGCCGATCAACTCTTCCTCTGCATCGGGGAGAATCAGCGGGCCTCCTCCTGCCTTCGCCTGGATCTCCGCAAGAACTCCGTCCTGCTCGATTGTCCGGCGGAGGATTTTTGCAAGATCGTCTTTGCCGAGAGTGTCCAATACGTAAACCTGGCTGCGTGAAAGGAGGGGAGATATAACCTCGAACGACGGGTTCTCCGTTGTCGCGCCGATCAGTATGACGGTCCCATTCTCGACGCTTTCCAGGAGCGCGTCCTGTTGCGCCTTGTTGAAGCGGTGGATTTCATCTATAAAGAGAATTGTCCGTCTCCCGATCTCTAGAGACTTCCTTGCCGTGGAAATTATTTCGCGGAGCTCCTGCACGCCGGACGATACTGCGTTTATCTGGTAGAAGTCCGCCTGCAATTTACCGGCGATCAACCTGGCGAGGGTGGTCTTTCCGGTCCCCGGCGGACCCCAGAGTATCATCGAGCGGATGTTGCCGCCTTCGATCATCTTCCGGAGTGTGCCGTTTTCCCCGACGAGATGCTCCTGGCCGACGAAGTCCCCGAAATTCTCCGGGCGAATTCTTTCAGCCAGTGGAATTGCGGATTTGGGTGGAGTAAATAATCCCGACGAAGCGCGGCCCGCTTCGCGGAAGCTACTTTGGCTCGACCTTGATGACTTTTTCACCATTCCTGTGCATAAAATACTTCTCTCTCGCTATCCGTTCAATTTCCTTGTCGCTGGTCTGAAGCTTCGTGATCTCCGCCTGCATAGCGGCATTTTCTTTCTGCAATTGCTCGATCCTGCCCTCGAGAGCGTTTTTTTCGCTCGTTAGTCTTATCCGTTGAATCAGCCCCCGCTGATCGAATAGGATGTAAACAAGTCCAATCGATATTACGAGAAGTATCAAAGCGTTTTTCTTCTTAATGCTCTTCAGGAATTTATTGAAGCCGCGCGCTTTCATTTGCCCTGCAAACCCAATTCAACGATTCTTCCGACAACCTCTGTGAATGAAATCCCGGCGGCGGCGGCAGCCTTCGGCACAAGGCTTGTCTCGGTCATGCCGGGTATCGTGTTTACTTCCAGGCAGTAAGGAATGCCGTCCGGCCCTACCCTGAAATCGACCCTTCCAAAGCCCCTGCACCCGAGCGAACTGAAAGTGTTCAATGAGATCTCCTGGAGTTTCGTCGCCAGGGAATCTTCTATCGGTGCGGGCACGAGGTAGTCCGTCATTCCTTTTGTGTACTTGTGATGATAGTCGTAGAATCCGTCGTGCGGCCTGATCTCGATCACCGTGAGCGGCTCGTCGCCTAATATTCCTACCGTCAGTTCTGCTCCCTTTATGAATTTCTCGACCAGGACTATTCCCGAGAATTTCTCCGCCTCGTCGAGGGCCGCGTCGAGCTCGGAATCGTTGCCGACAATCGTGATCGCGACCGATGAGCCCTGGTCGTTCGGCTTGACGACGTTCGGGTATCCTATTTTTGCGATTTCCTGCCTGACCGCCGGCGACCTGTGAGATGAATTCACACGGTAGTCGAACCAATCCGCGGTGGGCGTTCCATGATGCTTGAACAGTTTCTTCGACATCACTTTGTCCATCGCAATCGCGCTTGCCATTACGCCTGAGCCGGTGTATCTGATGCAGCGAAGTTCGAGGAGAGACTGGATGATTCCGTCCTCTCCCCATTTACCGTGAAGGATTATAAATGCCAGGTCGACATTGTCGAAGATTGCGGAGTCTATGGCCGCTATATAATTTCTCGGCGACAGTTTATCGAGGAACTCCTGTGTCGGCGGCGTTGTCCCCACGGCCTGAGAGAGAAGTTCAGACTCAGATATCTGTGTGGTCCCGAGCGCCGGGTCGACTGCAGTGACGTCATGTCCAAGCTCGCGGAGCGCCTTGATAACTCCTCTGCCGGAAGCGATGGATACAAGGCGTTCGGGCGAACTGCCGCCGAGCAGGACCGCTATTCTCACTTATACACCTGATCTTTCCTTTTACGGGATTCTGCGACAAGATATTGAACCGCTCACCAAAATACAAACCGTGGCAATCTGTGAAGGTTCTCCATCTGGAAGCCGCAAAGTAACCAAAATGTCATGAGCGTGACGAACACTGCAAAATATGTCGGCTGGTGCCGATGATAGGCACATGTGTGCCAAAGATCCTCGGGTCGATGTGAAAAAGGTCAATGAGTTTATTCGGATTGCATCTGTATTTTTGAAGGACGGAGGGGGAGCCCTACTATCAGGGGGAAAGCGTCCCGCTCTTTCGGGACCACGATAGGCGCCTGTTGCCAGCCGACAGGCGCCTTCTTAGTTCGTCGAAATTTCCCGCTCACGGCTTGAGCCCCCTCCTCCTGGCGAGGGCCAGACGGGATTGGCCTGGTGCGAATTT
>JAJYGB010000125.1 GCA_021785235.1 Bacteroidota bacterium | reverse complement strand
CTGTATGCGGGCTGTGTCAGCGGCGCGCTTCTCAAAGAAGAATACCTCGCCATAATCGCGCAGGCAGGATTTGCCGGAGTTGTCGTGAAAAGCGAACGGCCTATCACCATACCGGACGACATACTCGCGGACGTCGATCCTGCTGACATCAAGGCGCTGAGGTCTTCAGATGCCGCGATACTGAGCATAACGGTACGGGGAACGAAGCCTCGCAAAGTATGAGGGCCTCGTCGCCGGCACAAAAGATCCGGATTGCCGAGTTATCGCGCCGCGCCCTCCGGGCAAACATCCTTAAGTTGCACTTCAACAGGGGAAGGAATAACTTCTGCGAGTCATTTCACCGTCGATTGATGCTTTAGGCGTCCGGGTGATGATTCACACTTTCGCGAATTAAAAATTCGAAATTCATAATTTAGAATTGAAATATGACCTGGCAGGAAGCTTGTCGCATACTTGAGTTGGCAAACCCGAAGACGCTCGAGGAAGTGAGGGAAGCGTACAGCATACAGGTGAAGGCCTGGCATCCCGACCGTTTCGAGGATGACGCCAAGATGCATCGGATCGGCACCGCGAAGATGAAGCTCATCAACGAGGCATTCAAGCATATCAAGGATAACTGGAGCCGCCGCGGTTCGTTTCAGGCGCCGTATGAATTTCCAAAAGCGGCAGAGCCGGTCAGTCGGAGAAGGTCGGGCCCGAGCGATATCGTGACCGTTCTTGAAAACGGAACGTCCGCGGCCAAGAAGAACAAGGTTTTGCTGGGAGCTCGCCGGGTGCACGAGTATCTCGGCGACGCGACGATCACCGTAACCTTTTCGGACCGTCGCTCGCGCGAATTGAAGTTGAAGGTCGGTGAGGTGGCTACCATCGAGTTCGGAAAATCGGCGCGGTTCGAGATCCGACTTCTCCAGGTTCGGCAGGTGTACAAATCGAAGCGGGGAATGCCGTTTCCACTCTTCTACTCCGCCGCCGATCTGGCAGTGACGAGACTTGTTTGACCAGGCAGACGATTGAAGGCGGAAGTCTTGTAGTTGTCAGATTAGGTAGCCAGGTTTCGGAAGTCGGGTCGGCGCTTGGAATGAGGATACTGAAAGTTGCAGGTATCGCGTGTCGAATTTAACTTGCAGCAGTCATGGGCAGGAAGCGGAAGAGCAATCTAAACAGAGTCAGCGCTGTGACGCCGAGGGAGCAAATCGAGGATCGTATATATTTTCTTCGCGGCGAAAAAGTCATGATTAGCACGGACCTGGCGCGTCTCTATGAAGTTGCCCCTCGCGCGCTTGTGCAATCAGTGAAGAGGAATATAGATCGTTTCCCGGTAGATTTTATGTTTCAATGATCTGCCGACGAGTCTGAGAACTTGAAATCACAAATTGTGATTTCAAGTTGGGGTGGTCTGCGCAGGGCTCGCCCGTATGCATTTACTGAGCAGGGAGTCGCTATGCTTTCGAGCGTCTTAAGGAGCAGACGAGCGGTCCGGGTAAACGTGGAGATTATGAGGACTTTTGTTCGCTTGCGCAGGATGCTCGCATCCAACGAAGAGCTGACGGGGAACCTCGCGGATTTGGAGAAGAAGTACGATACGCAATTCATGGTCGTCTTCGACGCAATCCGGGAATTGATGGCGCCGTCGGAACCTAAGAAGAGGCCCATTGGGTTTCGGAGAGAAGACGATTCGTAGGGCTTCTGTGGAAGAACAGGAAATATATTGTCAGCGTCGGGGCGGGTTTCCGACAGGCTCCATCTTCGCTCGGGCTTTTGCGCAACCGTGGGACCTCAAGTCGAAAGGGGGAATGCCGTTCCTCCTCTTCTATTCCGCCGTCGATTTGGCAGTGACAAGACTTGTTTGACGAAAGGAATATCATGGACGGCACAAAACGCTCCGACATAAAACCCGGACTGAAGGTGGCGATCGTTCTTAAGCAGGACCAGCGCACCGGGAAGCTAACGGAAGGAATCGTAAAAGACATACTCACCAATTCGCCGACCCACCCGCATGGGATCAAGGTCCGGCTCGAGACGGGCGAGGTCGGAAGGGTGAAGAAGATCGAAGACTAGCGCATCATTCCATTCATTCACTGATCTCCCGCTTCGCGCCTGCTTACCAAAACGCTTCTCCGCAGTGGCGGGATTTCGCTCCGCTCAACATTATTCCACCATCCTAAAGTTCTCCCACTTTACATCATGGCGCTGTTCCATGTTTGCGATTTCTATTCCGTCCCTACGTGACGCGATGTCGCGTTGTATCCGTAGTTATAGGTATTCAGCCCCTACGGGCCTGGGCGTCGAATCGCCTCAAACTCCTGGCGCCCTTCACTTCGTCAGATTTTGCCCCGCCGGACACTATTCCAATATTCCATTAATCCATTATTCCCCCTCGGGCCCGCAAACGGCGCCGCACTCACTATTCTCGCCGAACCTGAAGGACATCTCAAACCTCGGGCTTCCCTTTCCATGGGGGTGCGTTGCTTCTCAGGCCATGATAGCCTAGATTTTGTCTGCATGTTGAGGCAAACATCTTCACATTTGGGACTGTCGGTTTTTAGTTCAAAATTCACAATCAATAATTCACAATTCTCCAAAAAGGGGATGAAACCATGAACGAAGTTGCAATTCAGGGCTTGAAGCCGGAGAAGGTGTGGCGCTACTTCTCCGAAATCAGCGCGATCCCTCGCGGATCGAAAAACGAAAAAGCGGTCCTCGAATATATCAAGAAGACCGCCGCGGCAATGGGACTTAAATCGAAACAGGACAAAGTAGGAAACGTGGTCGTCTTCAAGCCGGCAAGCCCGGGGAAGGACGGCTCGACCACGGTCGTGTTGCAGGTGCACACGGACATGGTATGCGAGAAGAACCGCGATGTTCAGCACGATTTTCTGAAGGAAGGTATCAAGTTCCACAGAGAAGGAAACTATATTAAGGCCGATGGCACGACGCTCGGCTCAGACGACGGGATCGGCGTAGCTTCGCTCCTCGCACTCCTCGAAGACAAATCACTCGTGCACGGCCCGATCGAAGGGCTCTTCACGATCGACGAGGAAACCGGACTTACCGGCGCGAACCACATCGAACCCGGCTTCATTACCGGCAAGATCATGATGAACCTCGACTCCGAAGAGGAAGGCGTCCTCTATATAGGATGCGCCGGCGGTCTCGACACGACCATGACCGTCCCGGTAAAGAGGAAAGCCGTTACCGGCAAAGTATCGGTCTTTAACGTGATAGTCCGCGGTTTAAAAGGTGGACACTCGGGCGTAGACATCCATCTCGGACGGGCGAACGCCTTGAAGCTGCTCACCAGGACTCTCATGGCGATCGACGCGAAGACGAAGATGCGACTCGTTTCTCTCGAAGGTGGGAGCAAACACAATGCTATTCCGCGCGAAGCGGAGGCGACTATCGTCGTCCCGGTCGCCGACGGGGCGAAGGTATCGAAGATCGCTGCGGATTGCGAGCAGGTGTTCAAAAACGCTTTCGCTTCCACGGACCCTGACGTTAAGGTCATGGTTGAGAAAGCGAAGAAGGCAAAGCCGGCGTTTGACGACAAGTCGAAGGCGGCAGTACTCGGCGCGCTCGCAGCTCTTCCGCACGGAGTGATCAGAATGAGCAGCGATATACCCGATCTCGTTGAGACTTCCACTAACGTCGCGGTGCTCAAGACGGCGGCTGCCGGAGTAACGATCATCACGAGCCAGAGAAGCTCGATCGAGTCTGAGAAGGAGATGATCGCCGCACAGGTCGCTTCCGTCGGCAGGCTTGCCGGAGCGAAGCTCAAGGTCAGCGACGGCTATCCGGGCTGGCAGCCGAACGTGAGTTCCGCGGTGCTTGCAAGAGGGAAGGAAGTGTACAGGAACCTCTACGGCAAGGAGCCGGAAGTGAAGGCGATCCACGCCGGTCTCGAATGCGGCATTATCAATGACAGAGTCGGCGGTGGAGTGGACACGATTTCCTTCGGTCCGACAATCATCGGCCCGCATTCGCCCGACGAACGTGTCGCCATCGACAGCGTCGAGAAATTTTACAGGTACCTGACAGAGATTGTCAAATCTGTCGCGTAGGAGCGTTGAATGGCAGCCGCCCCGAAAGGCCGATCATGTCCCGGAGAGCGGCTGCCGGGCTCATCGTTAGGACGGATTTCACTAGTGAGGAGGAGTAATATGCTGTTTCGGGGAGTGATTCTGCTGGCATTCGCCTCAGTCGCGTTCGCTCAGAGACTTCCGGACTCCGTAAGCCGCCCCGGTGAAGTGAGCGCCCTTAACGCGTTTGTCGGGAAATGGAAGACCGCCGGAGAGATGTTCGAAACGAAGTATAGCCACGCCCAGAAGTTGTCGAGCGTGATGACTTGCGAGTGGGCGCCCAATCATCAATTCCTCATCTCTGACCAGATCCTCCATTCGCCGGATGGGGTGAAGGATCAACTTGGGATTTACGGTTATGATCCTCAATCGAAACAGTATTACTCATACGCGTTCTTCGGAACAGGCGGCCCGCCATACATTTCTCACCCCGAGATCACCGGCAATGTCTGGACGTACAATGGCGGATTCAAAGGCGTGACCGGCATGGTGAAGACGCGCACGACAAACACATTTGTCGACGAAAACACCGTGATCTTCGAAACTCAGTACTCCGAGGATGGCACTCATTGGGTAACAATGCTCAAGGGAAAAGATATAAGAATTAAATCGTGAAAACCGGTTGCGCGCGTGGTCGTGCTCGATTCGCGGGGCCGGGGGGCTGCAAACAGGAAAGGGAGCTGAATGAAATTCGCGGGGATTTACGGGATAACGGCCGGGATATTGATTCTCATACAGTGGTTATTCTTTCTGCTCACGGCCCAGGTGCCTGAGCTGGAAAGCGCGCCGCTCGAAATAGTGTTCCATCTGGCAGCGGAATTCATGACGTCCGTGGTCATGATTGCCGCCGGCACGGCGGTGCTTCAAAGGAAGCCGTGGGCGGCAAGAGTGTACTATCTCGCTTCCGGAATGTTCATTTACACAGTCATAAACAGCGCCGGATATTTCATGCAGCTTGGGAAGTGGCTGCCGGTGCTGATGTTTGCCGTTTTGCTTTTCCTCTCGGTAGTGAGTATCGGCAAAGTTGTCAGGATGGCAAAGGCGCAATAGGAATTTTAACCCTTCTGTTGTAAACTTTTTCCGCAGCAAGGTTGGGAGTTCAGCCGTGAAATCGGGGGCGATAGCGCGGCGAACGATCCAGGTTTCAGTAATCATTATTCTATCATTGTCAATTACGATTATGACCCAGACAAAAAGACGAAAGAGACGGAAACGGGTTTACGAGCTCGAGCGGATCGGCAACGCCCGGACAGTCCAGCTTTACGCTGACGGCTTCGAAGCCCTCACAAAAAAAGAAAAGATATTCGCCTATTACATGGCGAAGGCGGCGATCGCAGGGAGAGCAATTGCGATAGACCAGACTAACAGGCACGCCGTCGAAATCATGAACCTCTGCCAGGAAGTGCTGGCCCGCCCGGACAAAATACCGGCGAAA
>JAJYGB010000240.1 GCA_021785235.1 Bacteroidota bacterium | reverse complement strand
CGTTAAGACCGTATTTCTGGGATAAAAAGTCGGGACTTCTTAGCAATTCCAGAGAATTTTGGGAGCGTTCAAGTTCATTCGGAGTTAAGCCCGGGTTCGAACTTGCCTATCAGTTTTGGGTCGTCCTTGGACTCGAGCACATCTCTCAAGTTGCGTCCACGCTCGGACATGCGGCGGAAGCGAAGCGGTGGCTCGACGCGGCGAGTTCAATAAAGAACTCATTTCTTCATGACAAGAACTTCAGGCTGATTGAGGATGGTCATCTGATCAAGCGCAGGACCCTCGACGGAGAATGGCAGAGGACTTTCATACCTCCTGACAGAGCGGCTATGCCGGAAGGCACACCTATTGCGATGGAGAAGGAGCCTTTGGTTGAGCCTGACGCGAGCGAAGTCTTCCCGATTATTTTTGAGATGATCGATCCGAAAAGTGATTTGTCCCTCAAGACGCTGGAGTGGGTCGAGTCGCTCTGGAACCAGAGATGGAAAATCGGGGGATATGAGCGTTACAATAGTTCGAGTGAGCCTCAGCCTCCGGGTCCCTGGCCGATCGCATCTCTTCTTATCGCGGAAGCATACTGGGAGGCGGGCAACTACGACAAGGGAATGAGAGTGGTCAACTGGCTTAATGAGATAAGCGGCAGGATATCAGGCGGGTGGTTCGAGTATTACCCTGAAGCTCACCCGAGTGTCGGGATCATTGCCTGGGCCTGGGTGGAATGCGTGCGTCTGACAGTCGACCATATGTTGGGAATCAGGCCACAGCTTGAAAAGCTCATCGTCAGACCGAGACTTGCACCAGGCATGCAAGAGGTGAAAGCGAAAATCAGGGTAAGGGACACACAACTTGAGTTGAATGTGAAGTCAGGATCCGCCGGACGTTGGGCGATGGTAAATTCAAGGAGAGTGGACATGCCAGATGGAGTACTTACCATTCCGTATTCAGGTGTATCTAAGTTGAGAATTGAAATCAATCTACCGACTGTGGAGTAGCTTATGAAGCGACGCGAATTTATGGCTAAATCGGCTCTTGGTGCCATTGCACTGGGTCGATTGAAGCCCTCATTACCAGACATTCTTTCAACGAACTCCGTGAATCAAGCGGGGCCGCGGTCACCGCAGGACACGGCTTCGCTGTCTTCCGCCTGGGCGAACAAAGCTCCGTCCAATCAGCGCATGAACGCCGACTATATTTCCTACCTTCCCGGTGTCGAATACTTCCTTATCGGAAACGGTGACATTCAGGGGGTAGTGCAGCTATGCAAAGACTCCACCGGACCGGAAGAAGGGTCCTTCTTCGGCTTCACGATAATGAGCGCCGACCATTTCTCTCAGAAGTGGACCACTTTTCTATATAGCGCCGGTCGGGGTTTCGGGAATACATCTGCCTGGCTGGGGATAGACGGGGCTTCTTTCGGAATATCGAAAAAGAATCTCAAGAATATCGCCTGGAAATACACCGACGGCGTACCGGTCGTCAGCGCAACATGGAGCGAGAACAATTGCGAAATTGAGGAGCAGTTCTTCGTACCGGCGGATGGGCCTATCATATTCAGGCGCCTCCGTGTGAGAAATCTCGATACCATCAGCCACAAGATAGCGGCCGGACTCACACTCTATCCGAACATCGCGCAGTTCGATGATGTATATACGAACGCCAAGAACAGAACGGCTAACGCGGAAGGCTTCACGACGCTGAGGATGTATTGTTATGAAAAGAACATAGAGGCTTTGGGCCGTTACACGATAAGAGCGGAGCAGGGCGTGATCGCCCCTGGCGCGGAGACCGAGGCGACATTCGCGTACTACCTGGAAGGCGGCGAATCTCTACTCAAGAAAAAGGAGATAAAAAGCTTCTGGGCCGGGGCCGTGGATTACTGGAAAGAAAAAAATACTCTTTCCACAGGCATCACGAATCTTGACAATGTCTGGAACCTTTCGAGGACCGGTCTCAAAGCCCACGTGGCGAAAAACGGCAAGCGCGATTCCGGTATCTGGGAATACGGAATGGAATGGGTTAGAGATGATGTCATGGTCATGACAGCGTTTCTACAGGCCGGATTTTTCGCCGAAGCGAAGACCTTGCTCGAAAGGATGTTCACGAAGTTCGTGACGGATGATGGCCGGACGGTAGAATCGAGTCAGGTATTTCCATTCCAATTCACGGAAATAGACCAGAACGGCGAACTCCTCTACGGCATGTGGGCGTATCTCTGCTGGACAGGAGATTACGCGACGGTACGCAAATACTGGGAGAAGATAGTCCCCCTCGCAGAGTTGCCGCTGAAGCCGTTCTTCCGTCAATCGGATTCCGGGTTGTTGAGCAACACGCGTGAATTCTGGGAGAGGTCTGATTCGTATGGATTGAAGCCGGGGTATGAGCTCGCGTATCAGTTTTGGGTCATACTTGGGCTCGAAAAGGCCGCCGAGGTCGCCGACAAGTTGGGCCATCGTCGTCACGCGTCCCGATGGCGGACTGCTTCAAAACAGATTAAGGATGCATTCCTCCATAATCCGAAGTTCAAATTGATTGAGGATGGGCACTTTATTAAGAGGAGGACCCTCGACGGCGAGTGGCAGAAGGTGATGATCCCACTAGACAGAGAGAATATGCCAGCAGGAACACCGATCGCCGTCGAAGAGACGCCGCTTACGGAGCCCGATACAAGCGAGGTATATCCGATAATGTTCGAGATGGTAGACCCGAAGAGCGAACTCGCGATCAAGACGTTGAGCTGGGTGGAGTCTCTATGGAACGAGAGATGGAAAATCGGAGGCTACGAACGTTATAGCAGCTCGAGCGAGCCTGAGCCTCCGGGGCCATGGCCGTTCGCGTCCATGTTCGTGGCGGAGGCCTATTGGGAGGCCGGTAATTTTGAAAAGGGAATGAGAGTAATAGATTGGCTTTCGGGAATCAACGGAGGCCTCTCAGGAGGATGGTTCGAGTATTACCCCGAGGGGCACCCTTCGGTTGGAATCATCGGTTGGAATTGGGCTGAGGTCATTCGTTTCGTAACCGATCACGTCCTGGGCGTTCGTCCGCAACTTGACAAATTAGTAATCAGGCCGAGACTTGGAGCGGGGATCGACACGATCAAATCCCAGGTGAAGGTGCGAGACATGAAGCTCGATTTGGCGTTCACACTGTCCAGCCGTGAGAGCACGGCAACTGTGAACGGCAAGCCGGTCGAGCTCCATGAGGGGCAGCTCGTCCTTCCTTACCAACGGGGAGGGATTACTACTGTAAATATGAACATCAGCAGATAAGGAATACCGCGTGAATCGCAGACGCTTTGTGAATTCTACAATTGGTTTGGTCGCCGGGGTCGGGCTTGCTCAGAAATTGGACCCGCTATTCGGCAGGGGCGCGAGTACCAGAACCCTTCCAGGACAAAGTCTTCAATCCGATAATCCTTTCACCCCTTCTGATACAAGGTTCTGGTCATTCGTGCGGAAGCAGTTTCCGTTGACCGATGAGAGGACGTATTTGAATACAGGCGGGTTGGGTTCTTCTCCATTGGCCGTTATCGATGCCGTCAAAGCTGAGATCGATAAGCTTGAAGAAATCGGCGAGACCGGTCATACGGATGCCTTGTGGAAGGAGATTAAGTCATCGGCCGGTGAACTCTTGGGCTGCGACAGCGATGAGCTTGCTTTTGTTCGTAACGCCACTGAAGGCATCAATGTGGTAGCAAACGGTCTTCCCTTAAAAAGAGGGGACGAGATCATTACCTCGACACACGAACATGTCGCAAACCAGTTTACGTGGCTGGTCGGTCAGAAGCGGAAAGGATATGTCCTCAAGTCTTTTGAGCCTTCAAGGGTCTCCGGTCAGGCGAATCTTGAATTGATCGAGAGGCTGATAACTCCACGGACGAGGCTGATCAACCTGGCCCACATTACTTGTACTACCGGACAGATTATGCCGGTGAAAGAGATCGCCGATCTAGCGAGGAGCAGGAATATCTGGTTCTTCATGGACGGGGCACAGAGCGCCGGGATGATGCCGTTCAACCTGCATGACATAGGATGCGACGCGTACACGACCAGCGGACACAAGTGGCTTCTCGGTCCAAAAGAAACCGGCCTCCTCTACGTCCGAAAAGAAATGCTCGATACGATCAAAGCCAAGTTTGTCGGCGCGTACTCGACTGACGATTATCATCCGAGGTCGGGAAAGTACACCTTCAATCCGACCGCTGAGCGATATGAGTATGGCACGGTGAGTACACCCCTGCGCGTCGGTCTCCATTCAGCTATAAGGTTCATACGCGATATCGGGATCGAGAACGTTTGGAGACACGACAAATCGCTGGCTGCACACCTTTACTCCGAGCTGGAGAAGATACCTGATATTGAGCTGCTTTCCCCGATGAACGATGAAGACAGGGGTGCGATGGTAACCTTTAAGCACAGAAAAATAGGCTACAATGAGGTGGAGCAGAGACTTGGAAAAGCGAATTTCAGGACTCGAGGCGTAGGTGAGGATCATCTCGATGCAATCAGGATATCGACGCATATCTATAATAACATTGAAGAGGTAGAGCGCCTGCTTGATAACGTAAGGCAGTTGTCCGCCGCATAGCGCTGCAGGGAATTGATGAAATCAATAGCAGGCCACAAAGATCGGATTCATCCGGCGAAAGGAATAGGATCGTCACTCATATACAAACGAATCTGCAATTTGACAATATCGGTTAGTCAGCGGGGAGGGCTCAAATGAATTCGATGGAGCGGGTTCGGAATGTAATCGCCGGGAGACCAGTGGATCATCTACCGGCGCAGCCGATGGTAATGATGTTCGCGGCGAAGCACGCGGGGATGGAATTCATTGATTACACAAAGGACGGTCGGCTGATGGCCGAAGCCCAGCTAAGAGTAGCGGAGGACTTCGACATAGATTGCCTTCTCACCTGCTCTGATCCCGCCCGCGAGGTGATCGATATAGCAGGCGAAGGATCCATCGACTGGTTCTCCGACCAGGGGCCGGCGATCAACGAAGAACGAGCCGCGCTGGCCGATAAGTCGCGCCTCAAAACTTTCAAAATCCCCGACCCTGTGGGCGGCGGCCGTATGCACGACCGCATCAAAGGGATCGAGGTCATGTATGAGCATGTTCGCGGCGAGTTATCGATTGTCGGATGGATTGAAGGGCCGCTCGCGCTTGCGGCTGAATTGAGAGGGATCAACAATATCATGTTTGACCTGATCGACGATCCGCCGTTCGTGGACGATCTGCTCGATTTCTGTGCCGAAGTTGCGATAGTCTACGCAAGCCCGCAGATCCACGCGGGCGCGGATACGATTGGTATGAGCGACGCTGCCGCCAGCGTCATCGGGCCGAAATTGTACGAGCGGTTTCTTCAGCCGCGTCAGAAACGAGTCCTGTCCGCAATCAAAGAAAAACACCCCGATGTAATCACTCGTCTCCACATGTGCGGAAACACCGATGTGTTGATTCCGAAAATGAGCGAACTGCCCGTTGATATTTTTGAGCTGGACTTTCCGGCGGATCTCGCAAACGCGCGC
>JAJYGB010000131.1:797-5537 GCA_021785235.1 Bacteroidota bacterium | reverse complement strand
TGCACAGCATTCTCTCGATGGAATCATAAAGAATGTTTTCAACCCCTTCTTTGGCCTTATCGAGTTCCTTGAGCAATGACCGGCTTGACTGAAATTGATCCTGGTAGGCTATCGCAGTTGCGGAATTGATGCAGTCGACTATTACGTCGGGACGGTAGTCGGTAAGCAAATTGAAGATCGTACTCTGTTTGAACACGTCTTCTGATAATTCACCGATCGTGTCGGCGATGAGCGTCCGTCGGCGTTCCGGATCACCGATGATTTCTTCGCGCTGGAGATTTTTGAATTCTTCTCTGACAAAAATATTACCGCAGTAGGGGACAAAAAAATCTGGTGCCTGATCAGGGTATTCGTTCCGCAGTTGAGTCACTGCGTCCATGGCCTCCGATTTCAGGAGCGAGGAGACGATTATCTTCTCCGGTTTTTCCGGGATAAGTCGGCGGCATACTGCCGACCCAACCAGGCCCCATCCGCCAAGAACAAGGACTGTTTTTCCTTTGATCTCCATTATGGGTTCCTTTCTTTAGGTGCTTACAAAATAATCGGCATGAACCGCCTGAGCAAGCTCGAAAAGTATCATGGATAACCTCTATTCTTAAATGGAGATTCCGAAATACTTTTGTTTGAATTTGTGTCACTCATCGAGTAAACTAGGCGGGTCTACAGACAAAAAAATGGAGGTGGTCAGTGGCTTCGATGCGAAGATTCTTGGCGTCGCTTGCGGTAATAGCAGTATCGGTTTCTACTGCATTTGCCGGTGGTTACCAGCTTAACGAAACAGGCGCGAAAGCTACCGCGATGGGAGGTGCTTTTGTAGCTCGTGCCGATGATCCGTCGGCTATATTCTTCAACCCAGCGGGATTGAGTTATCTTAAAGGTCTGAACGTGATGTTAGGCGGAGAGTTGATTTTACCTAGCACTACATTCAGATCCCTTGGTCCTATCAGCACGCAAACTAACATGAACTCGATCTCCTTTTTCCCACCGAATGCCTACGTGACCTACTCGATGGATAACGGGCTCGGCTTCGGAGTCGGATTGTTTACCCCGTACGGACTCGGCACCGATTGGCCGACGAACTGGCCGGGGAATACCATAGTTACAAAAATTACTTTGCAGTCCTTCTACATCAATCCGACAATTTCCTATTCGTACAAGAACATGGTTTCCATCGGCGTCGGTTTCGACTATGTTCTCGGAAGCGTCGAGCTTGCCCAAAGAGTCGCGACTCCATTTACTACTGAACCGACGGCGACATTGAAAGGGAATGGCAATGGCTCGTCATTCAACTTCGGCATATTGATTACACCTGTAAAAGAAATTTCTCTCGGATTTTCATACAGAGGGAGAGCGAACCTCAAAGCAACGGACGGCACGCTTTCGTTCTCAGGACTCGGCGGACTTGCCGGACAGTCCCAGTTCGCCGACGGTACAGTATCGACTTCAGTCCCGCTACCGGCAACATGGTTCCTCGGAGTTGCATACAAGGGCGACAGATATTCGATCGAAGCTGACTATCAATGGGTAGGTTGGAACGCTTATACGAGCCTGAACCTGAATATCGCTCAGGGCAGCACAACGACTGAGAAGTCCATTGTCGGAGATTACAATAACAGTTATATCTTGCGCCTCGGGGGCGACTACAAAATTAGCGAGGTGTTTACGGCTCGTGCAGGAGTGTTTTATGACAAGAATCCCATTCCCGATATGTATCTGGAGCCGTTGCTTCCGGATGCCGACAGGCTTGGATTGAATGTAGGTGTCGGCGTGAACGTGACCAACAAACTAACCATCGATGCTTCGTATATGTTCCTACCGTTCAAGCAGAGAACTATTACAAATTCTGCGATTGGCTTCAACGGGACGTATAACACCACGGCGAATCTCCTTGGTATTGACATCAGTTACCGACTGTGATTTGGCTTCGGAAAATGCTTCGACAAACAAAAAGCAAAAAGGAGCAGAAATGAAGAGCTTTTATTCGAGGGCGGCGATCATCCTTTCGATCGCGGTCGTCGCTTTTATTGTTGCGTCATGTAATTCGTTTAAGAAGACGCCGGTTTCCGTCGCGCCACAGCCGGGTTCAGCAAATTTTTCCACGACTGTTTTCCTGGGAAATTCGCTCACTGCCGGGTACCAGAGCGGGGCCCTCTATGAGTCTGCGCAGAAATACAGCTACCCAGCCGACATTGCCAAGGAAGCCGGCATAGCCAACTTTGAACAGCCGTTGATCAGTGACCCAGGGATTGGCGGGCTTCTGGAGATTACAAATCTTTCGGGTCCGGTCATCACGGCCCTGCCAAGCAGCGGCCAGCCGCTCAACTCGACTTTGAGCCGTCCATACAACAATCTTGGCGTGCCGGGTGCCCTTGTCTATGATATGATCGATACTTCAAACTTTGCTGCAAAAGCAGGCCCGCCGAGAGACAATCCTTTCTTCCAGATTGTACTCAGGAATGCTGCTCTTGGAAATAGTCCCGTAGCACAGGCTCTGGCACTTCATCCAACTTTCATTTCGGTCTGGATCGGCGCGAATGACGTTCTCGGGTATGCGACATCAGGAGGAACAATTGGCACGGACCCCGCGACTCACTCTCTACCGACGGATATACCGACCTTTACTTATCTGTACACCACTATGATGAACGCACTACTTGCAGGCGCCCCCAATGCGAAGTTCGTTGTAGCGAATATTCCTGATGTGGATGCTATCCCATTTTTCAATACCATACCGCCGATTGTCATCAACCCCGCGACAGATGCACCGGTCATTGTTAACGGCAGTCCGGTCCCTCTACTCGTTATGAGACACGATGCCAACGGTAATCTCTATGCCGGGCAGGCCAACCCTCTTTATGATAAAATACTTCTTCCCGCGCTCAGCCTCGAACTGGAGGGAGTGGGAATACCGACGGAACTCGGCGGGAAAGGGACGCCTCTGCCTGACTCTCTTGTTCTCGACTCGGCGGAAGTTTCGAAGGTCCAGACGGCCATAACCGGTTACAACTCAGTGATCCAGTCTGTCGCAACCGCGAACCCAACGCGGGTCGCCCTAGTGAACGCGTATTCGGTATTCAACAATTTCGCGGCGAATGGCTACACCGATCCAGCAACCGGAGTTCATTTGACCGATTCATACATTACGGGAGGGTTCTTCGGCCTCGACGGAATACACCCGACGGATCAGGGTTATGGTTACGTCGCCAACATGTTCATTAAGGCGATCAATACTACCTTCGGCGCAAATCTAAGTCAGGTGAACCTTGCATACCTACCCGGCTCCATTCAATTGGCAAAATCGTCATCGACCCAATCGAAATGGCCGGTCATCCCGCTTTCGGCGTGGGGGAAGATGTTAAAAATCTTTCAAGTAAGCAATATGTATTGAGTTCTTCTGAGTGAAGCCTTTTCTCCTAAAGCCCCGTGTATGCGGGGCTTTTTTTTCGTAAATTTACACGCATGCTAAACAGTACAACAATTTGTCCCAACTGTCGCTCGACTAACCTGCGTCGAAGCCACTCGCGAGGAATTCCGGAAAAGTTTCAAGCTGTGTTCAGGAGGAAACCGTTCCGATGCAAAGATTGCGGATGGCGCGGCATGCTCTTCTCGCCAAGGAGGCATACCGGCAATGTCTCAAAACGAAAAGCCTATACATTCGCGACGCTTTTCTCATTGATCGTTCTTGTGCTTTTGGCTGTCTTTAACCTTCGACCGGACATCATCGAAAAACTCATCAGACATTTGATTGGCAATTAATAATGGAAATAGAAGTTACCTTGCAGGTCGCCCAGAGTATGGGGCTGACCTCAGAAGAATTTGAAGGAATAAAGAAAATACTTGGCCGAACCCCAACATACACAGAGCTCGGCGTTTATTCGGTCATGTGGTCAGAGCATGCCAGCTATAAGAATTCCATACTTCAGCTGAAGAAGCTCCCGAGGTCTGGAAGAAATCTTCTGGTAAGCGCGGGTGAGGAGAACGCAGGTCTTGTCGATATAGGGGACGGACTGGCGGTTGCTTTCAAGATTGAGAGTCACAATCATCCAAGTGCGGTGGAACCGTACCAGGGAGCCGCGACAGGAGTCGGCGGAATACTACGCGACATTTTTACAATGGGTGCGAGGCCCGTTGCCGCGCTTGATTCTCTGCGTTTCGGGAACCCTGATAGTCCACGCGTCAAGTATTTGCTTGAAGGGATCGTCAAGGGTATTGCCGATTACGGCAATGCGTTCGGCGTTCCGACTGTTGCGGGGGAAATCTATTTCGATAAATGTTACGACGAGAATCCGCTCGTCAATGCGATGGCGGTTGGAATAGTTAGGCATGACCGTGTCGCGAAGGCCGCGTCGACCGGAGTAGGAAATCTTGTCATGATAGTCGGCTCCTCTACGGGCCGTGACGGAATACATGGGGCCACTTTCGCATCAGAAGATATTTCCGAGGCGTCGGAGGCGAAGCGTCCTTCCGTGCAGGTCGGCGATCCGTTTACCGAAAAGCTTCTCCTTGAAGCGACACTGGAAGCTATCGAGGCGGGCCTTGTGGTCGGCATACAAGACATGGGGGCCGCGGGAATCGCGTGCTCTACTTCGGAGATGAGCGCCAAGGGGAGCACGGGCATGGATATCAATCTCGATCTCGTTCCTCTGCGTGAAGCGGATATGTCCGCCTACGAGATAATGCTCTCCGAATCGCAGGAAAGAATGCTTGTCATCGTGACGCCGGAAAACGAGAGAGATCGGA
>JAJYGB010000131.1:442-787 GCA_021785235.1 Bacteroidota bacterium | reverse complement strand
TAAGAAGATTTTCTCAAAGTGGGATTTGAACGCGGAGGTTATCGGTAAGGTGACTCCGGACGGAATACTTCGAATTCGCCGCTTCGGAAAACTTGAGGCGGACATTCCTTCCAAGACGCTCGCTCTTGGAGAAGGCGCTCCGGTCTACGTTCGGGAGAGCAAAAGACCGGACTACCTGGATAAACTGGCATCGGTTGACACGAGCTCGATACCGGAGCCGAAGGATTACAGCGACGTACTGAAGAGGCTCCTCGCTTCACCGAATATTTCCGCGAAACATTATGTGTTCGAGCAATATGATTACATGGTCCAGACGAACACGGTGGTCCAGCCCGGCGAAGGGGA
>JAJYGB010000131.1:0-432 GCA_021785235.1 Bacteroidota bacterium | reverse complement strand
GGCAGGTATAAGACTCGAACGGTGGGCGAAGAGCGAGGAAGGGAAGAAGCGCGGTTTGGTCGTGAAGACTGACTGCAACGCGAGGTACGTTTATCTAAATCCAGAAGTGGGTGCGGAACACGCCGTCGTCGAATCGGCAAGGAACGTCGCCTGCGCAGGCGGAAAGCCGGTTGCCATAACGAATTGTCTCAACTTCGGTAATCCTTACAAACCGGACGTCTATTATCAATTTGAACACGCTATCAAAGGCATATCCAGAGCATGCTCTGAACTTGAGACTCCGGTAACCGGAGGGAACGTCAGCTTCTATAACGAGAGTCCGAACAGGACCGTATATCCTACTCCTGTCATCGGGATGCTCGGGGTTATCAATGATGCCTCGAAAGCCTTGCGATCCGCCTTCGCGTTAGAAGGAGACATCATCGCCGTTAT
>JAJYGB010000158.1 GCA_021785235.1 Bacteroidota bacterium | reverse complement strand
CAGAAGATATTCTCGGAAGAATTGAAGAAGAAGCTTGAGAACGAGAAAAAGAACTGGAAGCTGGATGTAATCGTCATCGATCCGGGGCATGGGGGGAAGGACCCGGGGACGATAGGTGTGCACGGTACCGAAGAGAAAAACGTAGCGCTGGCCGTCGGGCTGGATCTCAGACAGGATCTTCGCCGCGCTCTTCCTAAAGTGAAAGTGGTGATGACTAGGGACAAGGATGTATTCGTGCCTTTGGACGAACGCGGGGAGATTGCGAACGAGGCGGGCGGCAAGTTGTTTATAAGCCTGCATTGCAACTCCATGCCGCACAAACCTAACCCGATGCACGGCGTCGAGACATATTTCCTGCGCCCCGGAAAGACCGGTGAGGCGATACGAATCGCGGCACAGGAAAACGCGGCGATCAAGTATGAGAACGATTACGAAAAGAAATACAAAAGCTATGACGCGGACAATATGATTTTGACGGCAATGGCACACAGCGCATATGTAAAATATTCAGAGCGCCTCGCCCAGCTTATCGAAGACAACGTCTCCGCGGTGGCATCGGTGACCGACAATGGCGTTAGTCAGGCGGGATTCTACGTGCTCATCGGCGCGTCGATGCCCGCGGTACTCGTCGAGACAGGTTATCTCTCCAATGTACGCGAAGAGCGATATCTGAGAAGCAAGAAGGGACAGCGGGCCATCGCTAAAGGAATCACAAACGCGATCGTTAAGTTTAAGGCAGAATATGAAAAAAACTTCACGCAAAACTAAGCACGGCAGCAAGGTCGAGGATATCGGCAAGGAGATCGAAACATTCCTAAAAAGGAATCCGCTCGCCTCGTTCAAGAAGAGGCAACTCGCCAAGATATTGGGGTACACTTCCGAACATGAGTACGCGAGATTCAAACAGGCATTGAGGCAGCTTGAAGGAAAGGGAGAAGTACAGCTGAGCGGGAGGCGCAAGTTCGGATCATCGGAGCGCATCGAAACAGCGGTTGGAAGAATATCCTTCGACAAAGGGGGGAATGTCCTGCTTAATGCGGAAGACTCGAGCCTGGGTGAGGACATTAAGCCGCAGATCATTATCTCGCCCGGCGGACTTGGTGAGGCAAAGCCGGGCGACAGAGTGGCCGTCAAGATCGTCGGCGGCAGCGGCAAGGTCCTCGTGGCGAAAGTAACGGAAGTCCTCGAACGCCAAGAAAAGATGATAGTCGGAAATGTCGAAAGGGTCGGAAGCTCATACAAGATAATCCTTCGTGACAGGGACCTTCCAAGCAGTATCGACATTTCAAAGAAGAAACTGAAGGGTGCCGAGGCCGGTGACAAGGTCGTGGCCAGACTGCTTGTGGATAAGTACAGCGGCTTTTCGGCCGAAGTCGTCACGGTGCTCGGAGAGGCCGGCGACCCGAACGTCGAATTGCAGAGCATCGCGGCTCAGTTCAATCTCCGGAAGGACTTCCCGCATGAGGTTATCGGCGAAGCCGAGTCGATTACGGAGGAGATATCTGGTCAGGAGATCGCGTCGCGCCTCGATCTGAGGGATGATCTTATCTTCACAATAGACCCGGAAGACGCGAGGGATTTTGACGATGCGGTATCTCTGAAGAATATCTCCGACGATCTTCTGGAACTGGGAGTCCACATAGCCGATGTGAGCCATTACGTCCGTGAGGGAAGCGTCCTCGACGCCGAGGCCTACAAGCGGGGCACCAGCGTATACCTTACAAGCGGCGTGATTCCTATGCTCCCGCACAAACTGTCGAACGAAATCTGCAGCCTCAATCCGAACGTGGACCGGCTCACCTACTCCGTTATAATGAACATACGTCCCACAGGCGCTGTAGTGGACTACAAGTTTGCCAAGTCTGTCATACGCAGCAAAAGAAGGTTCACATACGAGGAAGTTCAGAAAATAGTCGATACAGGTAAAGGCGACCACGCTGCTACGATACTGGAAATGAACAAGCTTGCGAAGACCATCGGCAAAATAAGGAGCCGTGCCGGTAGCATAGACTTCGATTTGCCGGAGGCAAAATTTGTGCTGGACGAACTCGGCAGGCCTGTCGAGATAATCAAGAAGATGCGGCTGGACAGCCATAAGCTGGTGGAGGAGTTCATGCTCCTCGCGAACAAGACCGTGGCAACGCATATAGGCAAGCACGGGGTGAAGGCAAAGCCCTTCTTATACAGGATACACGATGTCCCGGATCCCGACAGGATACGCGAGCTGGCAGTCTTCGTTTCGCACTTCGGGTATAACCTGAACTACGACGGTACCGTCGGCCAGAAGCAGCTTCAGCGGCTGTTGCAGTCGGTGGAAGGGAAGCCGGAAGAGTATCTCATCAACGACATTATGCTCCGCTCGATGGCCAAAGCAATCTACTCGGAGAAAAATATCGGGCACTTCGGGCTCGCCTTCAAATACTACACTCACTTCACCTCACCGATAAGACGCTACCCCGATCTCATCGTGCATCGCCTCCTGCACGCCTACGAGTCGGGAAAGGAACTGCCCGACCTGAGGGGAGTGAGAAAGATGCTGGTCGATGTCTGCCGGCTATCGAGCGAAGCCGAACGGCATGCAGTCGAAGCTGAACGCGAATCAGTCAAGGTTAAGCAGACACAATTCATGATGGACCACGTCGGTGACGAATTCGAGGGAACCGTAGCAGGAGTGACGAGTTTTGGCATGTTTGTGGAGGTCGACGACCTGCTTGTCGAAGGCCTTGTTCACGTGAGGGAGATGGACGATTACTACACCTTTGTGCAGGGACAGTTCCAACTGAAGGGGAGACGAAGCGGCAAGGTCTACCAACTTGGCGACAGGGTCCGTGTGAAGGTCCTCCGTGTCAACATGGAAAGGCACGAAATAGACTTCGCGCTCTGTTGATTAGGCGGTTATTTGAAGAACGGGCCCGAGAAATTATATTTGGTCGAGGAGTTTCAGATGAATGATTTTGGCAACATGCAGAAGATGATTTCCGATTTTCAGAAAAACCTCGAGAAGGCCATGAAGGAGCTCGAGGGGATGAGTGTAGTCGGCGAGTCGGGCGGCGGGATGGTGAAGGTGACCGCCAACGGCAAACGGGACATTCTCAGGGTGGAGCTCGAAGCGGAAATAATGAAGACGCAGGACAAAGAGTTGCTCGAAGATCTTATAGCTGCCGCGACAAACAATGCGTTGGCTAAAGCGGAGAAGATGGCGACCGATCATCTCGGTTCGAGCGCCGGCGGGCTTCTTACAATGCTTCCCGGTTTCAAATTCGGCGGGATTTCATAAATGGCAGTCCGATATTCATACCTGGCCGGCGGCTCGATCTATCGCGTGGGCGAGCGACTTCGTAAACGAGTTACCCGCGCATGATTTACACATCTCAGGCACTGGAGACGCTCATAGGCGAACTCAGCAAACTTCCTGGTATCGGCAGGAAGACCGCACAGCGTCTGGCGCTTCATCTCCTGAAGGCAGGCAATGAGGACGCGGAGCGCCTTGCGGCTGCGATACTGGAAGTCAAACGGAGGATCCGTTACTGCTCCGTATGTTTGAATATAACTGAAAAAGATCCATGCTCGATCTGTACTGATGCGGGCCGGGACCACGGGGCGATATGCGTCGTGGAAGATCCCAGCGACGTTATGGCGCTGGAGAAGACGAACGAGTTTCACGGAGTCTACCATGTACTTGGAGGAGCACTCAGCCCGCTCGAGGGAATCACTCCGGACCAGCTTCGGGTAAGGGAGCTCCTTGGCAGGGTCGGGGGCGGCGTGAAGGAAGTCATACTGGCGATGAACCCCGACGTGGAAGGCGAGGCAACCACGATTTACCTGGGCAATCTGCTGAAGCCGCTTGGTATTCGCGTGACGAGAATTGCCCGCGGCGTACCAGTTGGCGGCGATCTTGAGTTTGCCGACGAGGCTACGCTCGTTCGGGCACTGGAGGGACGGATCGTTGTCTGATGAGAAACCCCCGCGTTCTTCTTCTGGTATCGGTTCTGCTGGTTTCCGGATGCGGAATATTTGAGACTAGAACACCGGAGGCCCCCCAGCAGGGGCGCTCGGATTTTCAGCCTCCGACTTCGCCCGATATCGTTGTCCAAAACATCGAGAACGCCATCGCCGACAGGGACGTTAACAATTACATGGCTTGTCTTTCCGATACAATTTATGGCGGGAAAGCTTTTACGTTTGTCCCATCCGCAAATGCCGTCCGCCAGTACGCGTCGATCTTTCAGAACTGGGACAAGAATTCCGAGCAATCCTACTTCAACAACCTCATAAGCCAATCGTCGACGACTTCAAGCGCGGCGCTCCTGGTTTCATCCGAAGAGCTCGTTGCCCAGGGCACAGACACATACATTTACAGTGCCAACTACACTCTCATCTGGCCCAACAAAGTTTCGGGCAACCCGCAGCAGGTTCAGGGGAATCTCCAGTTTTCCCTGGGTGTCGACAGGAACCAGAACTGGGCAATTTACCGTTGGGTGGATTCCGGCGTCGGTGACAGCCTGACATGGAGCGACCTGAAGGCTCGGTTCAGCCAATGAAATGGTCACCTCTTATCCTCGTCCTGATTCTTGCCAGCTGCGAGAACCCCTTTGCCCCGAGGCTCGCTACGGAACAGGCAGCCCCATCGAATTTCATTTCCAATCAGTCGACCCTCGATGGTGTCTTCCAGAATTTTATTTATGCTTATACCTTCAAAGACACAACTGTGTATTCGAAGCTTATCGCGCCCAATTTCACATTCACTTACCGTGACTACGACAACGGAGTAGACGTTGCGTGGGGTAGAGACGACGAGATGAGATCGACAGGCATGATGTTTCAGCTCGTGAACAGGCTTGTCCTGAATTGGAATAATATTCTCTCCCTGACCGAGGATTCACTTCACGCGACGGTGACCAGGGGATTCACTCTTACTGTTGCATTTAATCCTGCGGACATTGAAGAGGTGGACGGTAAAGCCTATTTTGAATTGCAGCGTGCCTCATCATCGTCGCCGTGGCAAATTTCCTTGTGGAAAGATGAATCAAACTTCTAGGATCATGAAAAAATTGAAGATAGCATTTCAGGGAGAAAAAGGCGCGTACAGCGAGCTTGCCGCCCGGCGTTTTTTCGCTTCGAAGAATCTTGAACTTATTCCGCACAAAACATTCGCCGACGTGTTTCACGCCATAGAGAAGAGGCAGGTGAATTCCGGGATCGTGCCTGTTGAGAATACGCTGAACGGGGGCATACGGGAAGTCTTTAACCTGCTCGACGAGCAGGCGGTTTACGTTACGGGTGAAATTAAACTGAGAATTTCGCATATGCTGCTCGGGCTTCCGGGGTCAAGACTCGCGGGCATCAAGAAAGTGTATTCACATCCGCAGGCGTTGCTGCAATGCCGGAAGTTTATCCGCGCCGCCCGGCTTTCGCAGGCGGAATACTACGACACCGCAGGCGCGGCTAAATTCGTGGCGGAGTCCGGCGACCATTCGATCGCGGCTATTGCAGGCGAGTCCGCAGCTGACGACTATGGCCTGGTCATTCTCAAAAAGAACATCGAGAGTGATGGGAAGAATTTCACAAGATTCCTTGTCGTTTCCAGAGACAGCGTTGTCCCGGGTGA
>JAJYGB010000186.1 GCA_021785235.1 Bacteroidota bacterium | reverse complement strand
GTGGCCTGGCGTTCCGTATTCGACGATGGGAACGATGCCGAGCCTTATGATAACCTCCGGCAGGACCATCTTGTCAAGCGGTATCCCTGCTACTGCAAAGCCTGTCGCGTATGGCGGGTGCGCGTGGCAAACGCTCAGTACATCGGGCCTGTCCCTGTAAATCTTTATATGGAAGTCCGATTCCGACGAAGGGTTCTTGCTCCCCTTTACGAGATTTCCTTCCATGTCGATGATGATGAGGTAATCGGTACTCATGAAACCCTTGCTGGTGCGGGTTGGAGTAATAAGGACATTCCCGTCATCGAGACGGGCGCTCATGTTTCCGTCGTTCGCCGCTGCGTAGCCTCTATTATAAACGCGTCTGCCGACTTCAACCAGCTCTTCTCTTAATCGTTGTACATCCTGTTTCACTATCTCGCTCCTGTTAAAATTCAAAACTTGCGCGGGGCTTCAGACTCAATCAATTCCTGACATCAAGATATTTGACGGGAAGCTCGAACAACCCGAAGTCCGCGAGGGTAGGATTCAGTCTTGACCTTTCGATAACCAGCCGCACGCGGTCTGTATTGACCGGACTGAAACGGAGAAGCCTTTTGTAACCGATGGTGGTTCCCTCGGTCAGCTTCTCCCACTCACCCCCGTTCCAGTAATCAATCCGGAACTTCCCAATCCGCTGCCCGATCGTGATCTGCTCCTGAAGCATCGCCACGTCGAAGGTCTCCTTCTGCGGAAGCTCAAACACCATCGAAGCCGTGTCGACGCCTTCGGGCCCTTTCCAAAACTTTCCATCCCCGAAGAGCGCGGACGCGCTCCGGCTGTCTACCTCGCCGTCAATCGAGACCTTCGCGTTCCTCACGAAATTCTTACTAAAAGTTTCTGAAAGCACCTTGTGCAACCCCATCAGCGACTTTATGTCGTATTTGGTTATCAACCCTTTCTTATCCGGCGGCACGTTTAGAAGGAGGACGGAATTCCTTCCGACCGAACTAAAATAAATGTTCACGAGATCCGCGACGGACTTCACCGAAGTATCCTGATCAGCGTTATAAAACCAACCCGGACGGATGGAGACGTCCGTTTCCGCCGGATACCAGAATAGCCCCTCAGCACCGTACAGCATTTTCCTGCTGCCGAGCACTTTCCCCATATAATTGTGAGGCGTGAAGACCTGATCAACCGGATGCGACGAGTCTTTGATTTGCGCCGGAGTCAGCGAGCTCAGGTCGATCGGGAGGACATCCCATTCTGTCTTTCTTCCGACGCCCGACTCGGTCCCGACCCAGCGGATATCGGGTCCCATGATCGCGATCAACGCGTTCGGTTGAAGCTCGCGTACAAGCTTGTAATACGCTTGCCAGTCGTACACCTGCTTCTTCGGGTAGTTGGGGGCTATTCCGCCGTCGAACCAAACTTCAGTGATCGGACCATAGTTTGTGAGAAGTTCCCTGAGCTGATTTTCGTAATAGGTGTTGTAGGCAGGCGTACCGTAACTCGGCGCGGCCTGGTCCCACGGAGAAAGATAAAGTCCGACTTTAAGCCCGTACTTCCTGCATGCGTTGACGAACTCTCGCACGACGTCTCCTTTTCCGTCCTTCCACGGGCTGTACTTCACGCTGTAATTCGTGTACTTGCTGGGCCAGAGACAGAAGCCGTCCTCATGCTTCGCGGTGAGTATCGCCATCTTCACGCCCGCTTCCTTCAGCACGCGCGCCCACTGATCGCAGTCGAGGCCAGTCGGATCGAACAGTTTCGGGCTGGCCTTCTTCTTCGCCCACTCGACGCCGGCAAAGGTATTCATACCGAAATGCACGAAGGCGTTGAACTCCATCTTCTGCCAGGCATACTGTTGCGGAGACGGAACAACATGTGCGGCCTTGTCTATTATCTCCGCCTTGGTGTCGTTCGGGCCGACCAGCGCGTAATTCTTCGCTTGCTGGGCCATCGCGATAGTTGCGATAGAAGGGATAAGAGCGAGAAGCAATAAAGAGCGTATCATTTTTTTCATAACGAGAATCCGGTTTTAAGGAGATGGATTTCACACGGGTGTGTAAAACTCACGGCGACTAGTTGGCAGGAATCCGATTGAAGCATCAAGGCGCTCCTCCGCGCGGCAAAATGTTAAACGTATAACATATTTTCGGACTTTAAGACGTTCAACTGCCAGTATAACAACAAGACGATTTAATGTAAAGGTTTTTTTTGAATGAAATTGAGAAAGGGGCGAGCCGGATAAACATTCGGGCTCGCATCAGAGGCGTCGGACATCTCTAAGGTGGATTGCATTCCCGACGGGAAGGATGGCCTCCCATTGGGCAACTTGCGCCGTTCACGCGACCGACGCGCATGATTCCCTGATCACCAGCTCGGGTTTCAGAAAAATGTTTTGCTTTAGCTTCTGCCTGGGATTCTCAATCCTTGCGATCAGTATCTTCGTCGCGTTCCTCCCAAGTTCCTCTATCGGCTGCTTGATATGCGTAATTCCCGGTGTAAAAATTTCGTTCCCCGGTATCTCATCGTATCCGACGAGTGAAACGTCACGGGGTATTCTCAACCCAAGTGATGAGATCGCCTTAATCGCGCCGATCGTCATCAGACTGTTGAAGGAGAAAATTGCCGTCGGTGGGTCGCCGTCCTGCAGAAGCTGCGTGACAGTCTCGAAGGCTTTATCTTCCATAAATTCACAGTTGTGGACATAGCGGCTGAATATTTCTATTTTGTTTCTTTCCATCGCATCCGAAAAGCCGCGGTGCCTCTCGATATCCGGAAAGAGTATCCCCGGCCCGCGAAGGACGCCTATCTTCCGGTGGCCGCTCCCGATCAGATATTCCGTGAGCCTGACGGCCCCTTCGTAATGATCCGTGGCCACGAAGTCGATGTCGATCCCTTCATACACCCTGTCAATCAGGACCGTATTTACCTTAGCCTTCATGAGGTACTTCACCGACTCTTCCGAGTGCGGCACGATGAGAATGCCATCGACGCGGTGAGCCAGGAAGGTCTTCACGAGTTTCATCTCATCCTCGGGATCTTCGTCGGTGTTGCAGAGAAGCGTCGTATACCCGGAAAGTCTCGCGTACTTCTCAACCGACCTGAACCAGCTGTTGAAGAAGGTATTCTTTATGTCGGGCATGACTATCCCGATCGTGTTCGTCCTCCTTTTAACAAGCGAGCGCGCAACCTGGCTCGGTTGATATCCGAGCTCGTCCATGACACGCTTTACCTTCTTTATCGTCTTGGCGCTTACCTTGTCGGGCTTATTAAGGACCCTGGACACGGTCATCACCGATACTCTCGCCCTTCTTGCCACGTCGTGAATTGTTGCCATTAAATTCTGTCCAAAAGTGTTTGCGGTAAAATGAACCGGGCTTGTCCTCTTTGATTCGAACTGGCGAAAAGCCCGTATCAATCTCGCGAATATGCGATTATATTCCAATTATTCACGGGGAACGATCGCCATGAACCGCAAAGACGACCTGACATTTCTTCCGACGTGCATTGACGGACCATCCAAGGTCGATGCCCCTCGCTGAAATCGCTTATTAAAAAAGCGAGTAGATGAAAGGAGCCAAAGCAGTTCCTTGGGTGAGAACTATGAAGACGGCAAGGAGGAGGAGTATCGCGAGAATAGGACCGAGCCACCATTTCTTTCGAACCTTCATGAACGACCACAACTCACCGAAGATTGAAAACCGGCCGGTATACTTTCTGATTGTTTTCGCGGCTCTGGATTTCTTTTTAGAATTGCTCACTTATAGCTCCTTCATGTGATATCAATCCAACTCAAATTTCTCTTCCACTTTCTCTTCTATGGGATTTCCCAAATTGCTCTTATCAACGACAAAGCTTCCGATGACAAGACTATCCATGCCGGTCCTCATGAAACACTTCCAGGCATCCTCAGGAGTGCACACGATCGGTTCGCCACGAACGTTGAACGAGGTGTTGATGACGACCGGACATCCGGTCTGCCTGTCAAACTCCGAGATGAGGTCATAAAAAAGGGCGTTTTGTTCGCTCGAAACCGTCTGGAGTCTTGCTGATCCGTCAAGATGCGTCACGGCGGGTATAACTCTCCTGTCGGCGCGAACGTTCGCGACGAACAGCATAAACGGAGAGGGCCTATCGAAGTCAAAGTAATCCCGCACGCGATCCTCGATCACTGTCGGGGCAAATGGGCGGAAACTTTCACGAAACTTGATCTTTAAATTGACGACAGATTGATTCTTAGGATTGCGGGCGTCCGCAAGGATGCTCCTGTTGCCAAGCGCGCGAGGGCCAAACTCCATCTTCCCCTGAAACCATCCTACGACTTTTTGATCGGCGATCCGGCGCGCGGTTTCCTCCAGAAGTTCCGCGCGGCCGAGCCTGCTGAACGTCACTCCCTTCTCGCGGAGGAGAGATCCAATCTCGTCATCAGAAAATTCCGGGCCTAGGAAAACATGGCGCATCTCGTACGATCTGGGATTCCCGAGTATCGTGTTATACGCGTAGAATGCCGCACCGACGGCGCCTCCAGCATCGCCAGCCGCGGGCTGGACAAAAACTTCTTGAAAGGAGGTCTCGGAGAGTATCTTGCTGTTCGAAACGCAATTCAGCGCCACGCCCCCCGCCATACACAGGTTCTTCGCTTTCGTCTGGCGCTCCACGTGCCTGGCCATCCCGACAACTATTTCGTCAGTTACTTTCTGTAAGGAGGCCGCTACGTCTTTGTGAAACTGTGCCAGCTCCGATTCCGGCTCACGAGCAGGTTGGCCGAACAGTTTGTCGAACTTACCGCCGGTCATCCGGAGACCATATTCGTAAGTGAAGTAGTGCGTGTTAAGCTGAAAGCTTCCGTCGCCGGCGACCCGGACAAGATTATCCATTATCGTTTTGTAAAATCGCGGCACTCCGTAAGGAGCCAACCCCATCACCTTGTATTCGGCGCTGTTTACCTTGAAACCGAGATAATAGGTAAAAGCCGAATATAGTAAACCAAGCGAATGAGGAAACCAGAGACTCTTCAAAAGCTTTATGTCTGTACCATGACCAACGCCATACGTCGTGGTCTCCCATTCACCGACGCCGTCCGTCGTCAATATGGCCGCGTCCTCAAAGGGTGAAACGAGGAAAGCGCTGGCCGCATGGGAAATGTGGTGTTCCGCGAATAGTATCTCCCCTTCGTAGTCCATGTCGTTGCGAATGGTCTGCGGAATCCAGAGCTTCTTCCGAATCCAGACAGGCATCGCTTTGAGGAAAGAGAACAGGCCTTTGGGCCAGGTCGCTATATAAGTCTGAAGAATGCGGTCGAATTTCACGAAGGGTTTGTCGTAGAAGACAACGTAGTCCAGGTCTTCCGTCTGAATGTGCGCGTACTTCAGGCAATATTCGATTGCATTCTCTGGGAATTCCTGATCATGCCTCTTCCGAGTGAATCGCTCTTCCTGAGCGGCTGCGACGACTTTGCCATCCACAACCAACGCCGCCGCGGCATCGTGGTAGAAGCACGAGATTCCGAGAATATTCATTTTACGGTATCAAAACTGATGACGTGCCTGCTCTGCAGTGTGAATTATAGGTTCTTTGTCTTTCCAGAATGAACCTGAGGGATTGAGCCGATGAGCCAAGAG
>JAJYGB010000579.1 GCA_021785235.1 Bacteroidota bacterium | reverse complement strand
ATGGCCTCTTCCATAAGCGATTCAGCTTCGTTCTTTGTTATCATTACTACCGGAATTTCAGGTGCGATTTCTTTTATGACCTCAAGCGTGCTTAGACCGCCCATTCCAGCCATCATCTCATCCAGAAGAATGAGATCGAAAGTCTCATCGCGGAGATTCTGCTTCACAAGCTCTATTGCATCCTGGCCATTAGTCGCGGTATCTATGTGAAAGCCTTTGTCTTGAAGGAAGATGACATGCGGTTTTAGAAGCTCTATCTCATCATCAACCCATAGGATTCTTCTCTTATCCCCGTACATTTATACTCCTCGTCTGTAAAATCTTTAAGTGGCCAAAAAAGTTATTAACGGCTCCACTGAGAAACAAACCGACGGTTTTCCCCGGCAACCGGCGGCAATTCACTATAAGGAAGGATCCGATTGGAATCCAGACATATTCTAGAGGAGGATGCGGTCAAATCAGTTGCAGCCTAGACGCTTCAAAATAGCTCAATACTCCAATCTTCAACTCCCGAACAATTAAAGATTTAATGAAATTTCTCCGACCCTAGTATTGACATCGAGGAACCGATTCCGTATACTTTATAAAAGAAGATATGAACGAGAACGCACCTACATATGGCTCTAGTATGGCGGCGAAGACTGTTTCGCTGCCCTTAACCAACCCAATCGATTCAAATCTTCTTGGCCTCCTTTCCCTAATTTCCATTCTAGTTCTCCTCCTTCTAAGCGAGGGGAATATCCTACTCGGCATTATTAGCTAAATAGCCGAAGGTTATTCCCCGAGAGCGCGAACCTAACAAGAATCCATTTACATCGACGGGAATAGCCTAAAGCCCAAGGCTTTGCCGAGGCGTTTGAGGCCGTTTTAATAAGTGATGATCTGGTCCAAGATTTTTGGACAACGAAATGCGGACCATGGTCAATATCATAACAAAATACGGAGACACATTATGAGCACCAACGAAATGACAGGCGCGGAGATATTCGTTAAGAGCCTGATCGAAGAAAATGTCGAATACATCTTCGGTTACCCGGGTGGAGCGGTAATCGGGGTCTATGATGCGATGCACGACATGTCGCACATAAAACATATACTGACTCGCCATGAACAAGGCGCTGTCCATGCCGCTGAAGGATACGCGAAGGCTACAGGAAAGGTCGGAGTAGTTGTCGTGACCTCCGGTCCCGGAGCCACAAATACCGTAACCGGAATCGCGGACGCCCACATGGATTCGGTGCCGCTCGTCGTCTTCACCGGTCAGGTGTCGACTAATTTGATAGGCAACGATGCTTTCCAGGAAGCCGATATAATTGGAATCACCAGATCGATAACGAAGCACAATTTCCTCGTGAAAGACGTAAAGCAGCTGGCATGGACAATCAAGGCCGCCTTCCATATCGCCTCCACTGGGAGGCCGGGCCCCGTCGTCGTGGATATGCCCAAAGACGTAATGGCCTCGAAAGCCGCGTTCCTTTATCCGAAGGAGGTTAAGCTCCGCGGATATCACCCGTTCTACTTCGGGCACATGGGACAGATAAACAAAGCTGTGGAAATCATAAACGCATCACGCAAGCCGGTACTTTATGTCGGCGGCGGTGTAATAAACTCGAACGCGTCAGCCGAACTTTACAACCTCGCGAAAAAGCTCAATGCCCCTGTGGCAATGACTCTTATGGGGCTTGGAGCGTACCCCGGCGACGACAAATTGTCGATGGGAATGCTCGGCATGCACGGGACCTGGTACTCGAATATTGCGGTGGATCAGTGTGACTGCCTGATAGCGATAGGCTCGCGCTTCGACGACCGTGTTACCGGAAACCCTGCGATGTTCTCGCCCAACTCAAAGAAAATACATATAGACATCGACCCTTCAGCGATAAGCAAGAATGTAAAGGTGGACGTGCCGATAGTCGGCGATGTGCGTCACGTTTTAGAAAGGCTAACTCCTCTTGTGAACACTCTCGATACAAAGGAATGGCTGGAACAGATCGAGGACTGGAAAGCGGAGCATCCGCTCAGATATGAGAATGGGAGCGAGATAAGAGCCCAATTTGTGATTGAGAAAATTTATGAAATGACGAACGGGAATGCGGTAATCACGACAGATGTCGGTCAGAACCAAATGTGGGCCGCCCAGTTCTATAAATTCCTCAATCCCAGGTCGAACATAACATCCGGCGGGCTCGGGACAATGGGATTTTCCTTCCCGGCCGCGATGGGAGCAGCTTTCGGCGTGAAAGACAGGCCCGTCTTCAGCATCAACGGCGACGGCGGCATCCAGATGAACATACAGGAAATGGCGACCGCTGTTTCCAACAAGCTCCCTCTTAAGATAGTGATATTGAACAACGGCTACCTCGGAATGGTACGACAGTGGCAGGATCTCTTTTACAAGAAGCGGTATAGCCACGTAACTCTCGGGAACAACCCCGACTTCGTGAAACTGGCCGAGGCCTTCGGCGGTGCGGGATTCATCACAGACAAGACTGAAGAAGTCGTCCCGACGCTCAAGGAAGCAATGAAGATAAACGACCGCCCTGTGATAATCGATTTCAGAACCATCAAAGAAGACAACGTATTCCCGATGATTCCTGGCGGCGGTACCGTGGCACAGATAATCGACTATCCAAAATCAGTCAAGGAGCTTCAAATGGCAAAGGCTCATTCGGAGGCCGTGAAGTGAAAAAACACACGATATCCATCCTAGTAGAGAACAAGTTCGGCGCATTGAACAGAATCGTGGGACTTTTCAGCGCCCGCGGATATAATATCGACAGCATCTCCGTCGGAACCAGCGAAGACGATTCGGTCGCAAGAGTCACCATCGTCTCTAAGGGCGACGACGATGTGATCGAGCAAATCATCAAACAGCTCAACAAACTTATCGATGTCACCAAGGTGGTCGACCTCACCTACGACAACTACGTTGAGAGAGAGTTGGTATTGATAAAAGTCGCCGCGAACCGGAATTCGAGGTCGGAGCTCATGCAGATATCCGAAATATTCCGATCCAAGATAATCGACATCAGCCCGCGCTCGATTACAATCGAAGCGACTGGAAGCGAACAGAAAGTCGACGCGATGATAAAGATGCTCGATCCATTCGGCATAAAGGAGATCGCTCGCACCGGACGCGTAGCACTCAAGAGGGAATTCGAAGGAACAGTATAATGTATTACTGTCCAAAGGACCACTTCTGTGGAAATAATGGAATTTTGTCCGCAGGACCCTGCGGGGAATATTGGGTAACCGGAAGAGCGCATTTCCAAAAGAAATGCGCTACCGATTCGCCTCGCGCCCGACAGAACCAAAGTCGACGTGATACGAATCGTCCCGCCCCAATCATTCCATCATTCCAATACTCCACCAATCCAACATTTCCCCAGTCACCATTGAAATCAGACAATAACCAGAACTAAAGGAAATTACAGATGAAAGTTTATTATGACGCTGATGCAGACCTTTCAATACTGAAGGGCAAGACAGTAGCCATAATCGGGTATGGCAGCCAGGGACACGCTCACGCACTTAACCTTCGCGACAGCGGCGTTAAAGTCGTCGTCGGATTGCAGCCGGGTAGCAAATCGCGCGCGGCCGCGGAAGCCGAAGGACTGCCGGTCATGACACCGTTCGAAGCTTCGGCCAAGGCGGACTTCATTATGATACTCGCCCCAGACATGGTTCAGAAGAAACTCTACGAAGAAGAAATCGCTCCGAACCTGTCCTCCGGAAAGGTCCTGGCATTCGCGCACGGATTCAACATACACTACAATCTGGTCCAGCCTCCGAAGAATGTGGACGTGATAATGATCGCGCCGAAAGCGCCGGGTCACCTGGTAAGAAGGGTATTCACCCAGGGAGCGGGAACCCCCTGCCTCATCGCGGTCGAGCAGAATTACACGAAGAAAGGCCTGGAATACGCACTCGCTTACGCAAAAGGAATCGGCGGCACCAGAGCAGGCGTGATCAAGACGAACTTCAAGAACGAGACCGAGACCGATTTGTTCGGAGAGCAGGCCGTGCTGTGCGGTGGATCCGAAGAGTTGATAAAAGCCGGATTCGATACTCTCGTCGAAGGCGGTTATCCGCCGGAGCTCGCATTCTTCGAGTGCATGCACGAGTTGAAGCTGATCGTCGACCTGTACTATGATGGCGGACTTTCCAGGATGAACTTCTCTGTCAGCGACACCGCGGAATACGGCGGTTATACCCGCGGCCCGAGAGTCATCACGAAGCAGACCCGCAAGGAGATGAAGAAGATCCTCAACGAAATCCAGAGCGGGAAGTTCGCGAAGGAATGGATCGACGAGACCTTCAAGAACAAGCAGAAGAATTTCCTCAAGATGAGGAAGGAAATGAACACGCATCTTCTCGAGAAGACCGGCTCGAAGCTGAGATCCATGATGAGCTGGTTGAAGAAATAGCGACGCGAATTGAGGACACGAATGGCGCGCATGAGACTGCTAGTTAAAATGAACCTCACCGGCATGACGAACTCCGACAAGTCTGTTCATGCGGCAGGTTTCAATGGACTTTCGTCCGTGCTATTCGTGTTCAATCTCTAAGAGGAACAACTAAATGGGACAAAAAACATACATATACGACACGACTCTCCGCGACGGCACTCAGGGAGAGGAAATCTCCTTCAGCGTGGAAGACAAAGTGAAGATAGCCCTTCATCTTGACAGCTTCGGCGTGGATTACATCGAAGGGGGATGGCCCGGATCCAATCCGAAGGACATGGAGTTCTTCGACAGGATGAAGGAAGTAAAGCTGAAGCATGCCAAGCTCGCCGCTTTCGGGAGCACCTGTAAAGCTTCATCCACTCCTGAGACCGACGCTAACGTAAATCAGCTGCTGAATGCAGCTACCCCGACCGTAACGATCTTCGGTAAGTCGTGGGATATGCACGTCACAGCCGCGCTCGGTACGACGAAGGAGAGAAACCTGGAGATCATCGCCGAGACCGTGAAGTACCTTAAGGCCAACGGCAAGGAAGTGATCTACGACGCGGAACATTTCTTCGACGGTTACAAGTCAGACTCCGAATACGCCCTGAGCACGATCAAAGCTGCCGAGGCAGGTGGTGCAGACTTCATCGTCCTCTGCGATACAAACGGCGGGAGCCTTCCGGAAGAAGTCGAGAAGATAGTCCGTACTGCGGGTGGCGCCGTAAAAATCCAGATCGGCATTCATGCACACAACGATTCGGAACTCGCCGTCGCCAATTCGCTCGCCGCGGTCAGAGCCGGCGCCACGCAGGTGCAGGGGACAATCAACGGATTCGGCGAAAGGTGCGGCAACGCAAACCTATGCTCGATAATTCCGAATCTTCAGCTAAAGATGAATCTTCCCGTCCTCTCACCAGCGAAGCTGAAAGGGTTAACCGAGTTGTCAAGGTTTGTCAGTGAGGTGGCAAATCTCCAGCCGAGGAAAAGCCTTCCATATGTCGGTCAGAGCGCGTTCGCTCACAAAGGAGGGGTTCACGTAAGCGCTGTGATGAAGTCGGCACGCACCTACGAGCACATCGAGCCTGAAGTAGTCGGAAACTCGCGTCGAGTGTTAGTCAGCGATTTGTCCGGCAAGAGCAACGTGCTATATAAGGCCGAACGCCTTGGGATCAAGATCGCCGACGACAACGGCAAA
>JAJYGB010000199.1 GCA_021785235.1 Bacteroidota bacterium | reverse complement strand
TATCGATGCGGCCGAAGTTGCTCATCAGCTCATTGATCTGAGTCTGAGTGTAGTTGACAAATTCCTGCCAGCGGTGAGGATGGCGCTTAATATTGTAATTCGGATTTCTGTCGGGAGTCGCGAAGTTCGGCCACCAGTAGTCCGGGCTGTGCCAGTCCGCTTTCGAGAAATAAGCCCCGATCATGAAGCCGTCTTTCCTGAAGGTGTTGAATATCACCTTCGCAACATTCGCCCTCGGGTTGGTGTGGAATGGACACTCGGGACTTGTGACCTTGAAATTAGTCGTCTTGGTATTGAACATGCAGAAGCCGTCGTGGTGCTTTGTTGTAAAGACCACGTATTTCATGCCGGCATACTTCGCCGCCTTCGCCCACTTCCCCGGATGGAATTGATGAGGATCGAACGTCTTTATAAGGTTATCATACTTTTTAACGTAATCGACATAGTTTGAATCCTTCCTCCTCTCCCAAGGCTCATCTTCGGAACATATCGACCACGATTCGACGATTCCCCACTCGCTGTAAATTCCCCAATGCATTAGGAGGCCGAACTTTCTGTCGTGCCATCTATGGAGGTTATTCAGGACGGTGGTGTCCGTCTCAGGATAGTATTTCTGCTGATTAGTCTGGGCCATCGAAATACCCGAGGCCATCAGTAGGAACACAAGAGCTGCCATAAGTTTCTTCATTCTATTCTCCTTTTACGATCCACTTTGATTCTATTGTTTCTAATTCGCGAAAAGCTCGTCCGTAAAAATCCAGGCCTTAGCTCCCGCGCCGGGATGCCACGGGGGACAGGCTCCGATATTCTTAGCTACTACTTTAAAGTACCGCACGTCCTTCGGTCTAAAGTTTATGACAAAATCTTTCTCGACAGTTGCGGGATCTCTTTCCGATATGTCGTTCTTCAAGATCCCAACGCTCTCGAAATTCTTACCGTCTTTGGAGACGAAGAATTGCACAAACTCCGGCATGAAGATGTATGAGCTGGTGGATTGAAGAAAACCCGCTCCCAACTCCGACAGCTTTCTTTTCTTTCCCATATCGACTGTAGCGTCCAGGTCAGTTCCCTTGAATCCCTGCCAGAGCCCGTCTTTGAAATTGAGAGTCCCGCGTATGCCGTCGACGAGTCCTTGGGGCCCGCCTGCTGTATACTCGGGGGAATATGGAATCGCCAGATTAACCCTGGATCCGAGAGCCTTATCTATCATAAATGACAGGACAAGCGGATTCCCGGCAAGCTTCCCTTTCATTTCCGCTTGCGCTATGAACGTCGCCGTAGTGTCTATCGACACGGGTTTCTCGTACCTGTGAGAGTTCGACATCGTTAGAGTATCGTCGATCGCGTACCTTAAGATAATTCCTGCCTGTGTCGGCTTGAGCGAAACAGTGAACATTTTCTTGCCCTTATCAAATTCCGTCTTGTATGTCATCCCTCTTTGCTCGAGGCCGTAATCGACACCAAGGTACGCGAGCCTGTCATACTGGTCCTGCAGACGAAGGTGGAAGTTTTCGTAATTCTTGTTCTGCTGGCTCGTCCACGCGTCCTCGGCGATTGCCAGGAGACGGGGAAACATCTTCGAGTCGACTTTTCGCTGAGGGGCATGTTCGCTCCACATGCTCGCCTCCGTCCCGAGCACGCGCTTCTGCTGAGACGGCGTGAGTCCCGGCGGCATCGGGTCGAATGAATACACGGAATCGAGGCTCAGATCGTCCGCGTCTCTGCTGAGGTAGGTGTACTCGCCCGGCGACACTATCGTATAGTCCCCTTTCCGGACCGCTTTTATCGCGCCGTCTATTCCCTGCCACGATTCGACCACGGCACCGGGACGGGGTCCTTTTCCTTCGAGTATTTCGTTCCAGCCGATTATCTGCCTTCCTTTCGATTCAAGGAACTTTTGGATCTTGCGGATGAAATAGCTCTGAAGCTCGTCGGTGTTTTTCAGACCCTTCTCCTTCATTAGTTTCTGACAACCCGCGTTCTGCTCCCACTCGTTCTTTGGGACTTCATCACCACCGATATGTATATAGTGCGACGGGAAGAGCTTGA
This sequence comes from Bacteroidota bacterium, assembly GCA_021785235.1. The sequence continues at coordinate 3,628 of JAJYGB010000199.1, read as the reverse complement.
CGACCTCGGACAATACATTCTCAAGGAAAGTGAACGTAGACTTCTTCGCCGGATCATATATGTTCTGGTAGACTCCCCACTGGGTGCCGACCTGGAACGGACCTGGGACGCAGGCGTTCTCAGGGTATGCAGCGAGGGAAGCCTGGCAGTGTCCCGGCATTTCTATTTCGGGAACTACGGTGATGAACCGGCTCGCCGCGTAAGCGACGATGTCCTTGATCTCCTTCTGCGTATAGTAACCTCCATATCGCTCGCCGTTCCCTTCATTTCGCCATGCGCCGATCGATGTGAGTTTAGGATACTTCTTAATCTGTATCCTCCATCCCTGGTCATCGGTAAGATGCCAGTGGAATACATTGAACTTGTAATACGCAAGTAGATCGATATATCGTTTTACAAAAGCCGGCGTCATGAAATGCCGGACACAGTCGAGGTTGAGGCCACGCCAAGCGAATCTCGGATAATCGACTATCTTGCACGAAGGAATACCGAAAATTCCATTTACGACCGATTCAGGCAGCGGTATCAGCTGAAGTAGAGTCTGTAGACCTCTGAACAGTCCCTCTTCTGTCCCGGCGGTGAGGACAACCCGCTCTGAGGATACGTCCAGCGAGTAAGCCTCCGGACCATGCCCCTTGAAATCTCTGTCCAGCCTGAGCGCGATAAGGTTGCTCCCTATGGCGCGGGCGTGACGGATCCGCAGATTTAGGTGCGTGAAAAACACGAGCTGCCCCTTAAGATACTTGCCGAGCTTCCCAATTTTGTTCGGGCAGCAGATGGACGTCGACCGCGATAGCGAAAAGGAGCCTGTGCCGTATACGATCGAGTTCGGTTCGGGGATCACATCGATCAAGGGATGGGCGAAGACCGATGCGTTCATGGAAAAGAGTGAGACGATGAGAGGTATGAGAAGTCTTTTCATTTTATTCCACCTTCGTCGGAGTTAAGAAAGAATGGGCTTTCGTTCCATAGCTGCTTTTGTTATAAGCGGCTTCAGGAGTTTCTCACCAGTGGAACTGCGTCGCCAATGGGTCACAGCAATTCGTCGATGAGTTCTATCGGGTGCTGCACGTTGCGTGACAGCTCGCCGTGGATTTGCTCACGGCAGGAGGTCCCGCTCGCAAGGACTATGACGGAGGCATTCGACTGGATGCTCTTCTCGATTTGCCGTCCGAGATCCCTCCCGATATTCTTGCTGATGTCGTAATATTCCTTCTTGTAGCCGAAGCTGCCGGCCATACCGCAGCATTCCACGTTCGATGTCTCGACCTTCAAGCCGAGTCTCCTGAAGAATTCCGGAGCCGCCGTGCCGGCTCCGATCGTTTTCATCTGACAATGCGCGTGGTAGAAAATCTCAGGGGGCCTGGCAGCGGGCTTCATCCTGCTCTCCAGCCGGTTTGCGAAATCAGAATTCCTGTCGGCAAATCCGTTCAGCCACTCCACCGGATCAAAAGTGTGCGACTTCAGGGCCGAGAACACACCTTCGGCATCGAGCAGCCGTCCATAACCGAGTCTGAACATGCTAAGCACGCTCGGTTCGGCAACTATAATATCAACCCCGTCGTCGATCAATTTCTTCAGGTACACCGCCAGTCTCACCGCGCTCTTCCTTGCGGAGTCGAGGAGCCCCTGGGACTGTGCGCTTCGCCCGTCATCCATGACTTTACTGAGCGTGATGGGCAAATCCAGTTTTTCAAACACGCGAACCGTAGCCATTCCAACTTTCGCGTTCTGATAGTTTGTGAAAACATCGGCAAACAGGACTAGTCTTCTCGGCATGGCTTGCGACCCGAAGGGCGGCGCATTTTTCTTCCGGTACTCTTCGTATTCGCGGACCAGAGTTTTCTTAGAGAACGAAGGTAATTTCCTGCGTTTGTCAACGCTGGCAACATTCTCAAGAATTGTCCGGCTCGCAGACAAATTATTGATCCAGTTCGAAAGGGTCGGCGCGAGCGAAGCAAATTTTGCCATCGCGGAAAAATTCCCGAAGAATCTTTTCTCGAGCGACGCGCCTCCCTCGCTTTTCATCAGCCGCTCCTTAATGACGGTATTCAGTCTCGGTATATCTATCCTAACCGGGCAATTGGGGACGCACCTCGTGCAGCCGGTACACAGCTCCGCGAACCTTCCATCTTCCAGCTTGCCCGTTGTGCCGACCGTCCACGCTCCCCCGATCCCACCGGTGTAGCACTCCCCGCCGAACGCGTGCCCGCCCACTGCCTGGAATGTCGCGCAGACATTCATGCATGCACTGCACCTCACGCAGTAGAGGGCCTCCTTTAAATCGGGGTCTTCTCTCATTTTCATCCGGCCGTTGTCGAGAAGCACGAGGTGAAATTCCCTCTTCGTGTCCTCGCGACCGTTCAGGTTCAGCACCGGAAGGTCGAGAGGCGGTTCCAGGATATTCGTGTACGACGACAACGGCTGCCCGGTTCCGCTCGCGGCGAGAAGCTCGATGAAGGTTCCGAAATTTTTCCTGCTCGGTATTATCTTCTCGATTCCGGCTATCGCTATGTGAACGGCCGGAAGCTGTGTCGTCAGGCGTATGTTGCCTTCGCTCTCCACGAGAAGTATCGTTCCCTCGTCTGCCGATACCAGGTTTGCGCCGGTGATGCCTACATCGGCCGCAAGGAATTTCTCCCTGAGTATATCGCGCGCGAATTCCGTCAGCTCTTCGCCGGTAACGAGCGACTTTTCGGTTTTGAAGTGTTCCTTGAACAACTTCGAGATCCGCTCCCTGCTCCTATGTATAGCGGGTGCAACGATATGCGACGGCTGTTCGTTCGAAACCTGGAGAATAAATTCCGCGAGATCGGTCTCCGCCACTTCGATGCCGACATCTTGCAACACATGATTTATCCCGATTTCCTCCGAGGTGATGGATTTCGCCTTCACCACCAGTCTGGCGCCCGAAGATTGACACACGCTTTGTATATAGTCCGTCGCTTCCTTCTTTGTTTTGGCGAGAAAAACTCTTCCACCACGACTCTCGACTGCTCTGGTAAGCCTTTCAATCAGATCGGGCAGATTTCGTATTGAGCTCTCTTTGATTTCCCTCGCGCGATCTTTCAGTTCCTCGTAATCTTCGAGTTTGCCGACTGCCGTGTACCTGTTAGCATTGAACGTCTGCGTGTTCAGTCGTAGCGCGTCGCTTTCGATTCGAAGTGCCATCCTTATCGCTTTCTGCAGCGATTCCTTCGAAGATTTGTTCGCCACTTCCCTCGGATGGATTTCGTCCGGATAATTATCTCTCATTTCCTCACACCAGAACGATAATATGAAGTTTTCCGGGACCATGGACCCCGCGGACCAACGGCCCCATGTCCGCCGTGGCGCTCGGGCCGGTGATGAAAGAGAAACTTCGGCGCAAGCCTTTGCCTCCGAGGTACTCTTCAGAAAAAACGTCGCGCGGCCGCGGCACGATCGTATTTCCGTCAAGGACAGCTATGTGCTTTCTCGTGAGGCTGCTGACGGGGCCGTTAAGTTCCCGCCCGATCGAGACACAAACCGATCCGGTGCTCGCGATGCCGCAGAACGCGTCCGTCACGCCGACCCTTATGGTTTTCATCTCGTCGATGGTGGGATGGGAAATCACCTTTTCGTTTTCACGGAATCGAGAGAATAGATT
>JAJYGB010000375.1 GCA_021785235.1 Bacteroidota bacterium | reverse complement strand
ATGATGGAATATAATCAAGCTACGCTTGAAAACGGAAACATATTGAGTCGTACGTTTTGAGGATTTAACCGGGTGCGCCTGACCCCGTCAGGCTTCACCCCGGCTCGGAGCTTCCAGCGCAGCCCTGACCTTCTGAACGAGTTGGTCGAAATCAAAAGGCTTCTCGATCACTTCGACTATACCTTTAAGCCCCGCGCGTTCTTCCGGAGTAATGTAACCCGTCGCTATGAGGACCCGCACACCGGGATTTATTATGGTGAAATTCTCGAGGACCTCTCTGCCCGATAGTTCCGGCATATTCAGATCAAGGACGACGAGGCTGATTTCTTCCCATTCTTTCTTGTAGATATCCAGGGCGGTCATTCCGTCCTTGGCTGTCACGACAACATATCCTGCCTGTTCAAGGAGAAATTCGGCCGCTTCCCTGATTCCAGGTTCGTCGTCGACAAAAAGGATTTTGCTTCCATAAGTTGAATACTGCTCGCCGAGGCGGGGCATAGCGACCTCGGTGTCGGAGTTCCCTCTTCCCGAGCTGGGTGGGAGATAAATGCTGAACACAGTACCCTTCTTCGCTTCGCTATAAACCTTCAGGAACCCGTTGTGTGATCTGACAATTCCGTAAACGACGCTGAGTCCGAGCCCGGTCCCTTTACCCGGCGGTTTCGTGGTGAAGAACGGCTCGAATACCTTGCTCATGAGTTCCGGAGGTATCCCCTCTCCGTTATCCCTTACAATGATGAACGCGTAAGTGCCGGGCGTGACCTGGTACACGTCCGCCTCCATCGGCGAGACTTCACGCACCTCGGTCTTGAGCAGTAAGGTCCCGCCGTGAGGCATGGCGTCTCTGGCGTTCACCGCCAGATTGAAAATGACCTGCTGTATCTGGCTCTGGTCGCCTTCGATATAGATGGGAGTCGACTGAAGTTCGGTCTCAATCTTAATCGTCCGCGGGAATGTCTCTTCACATAGAGGTAGCGATTCGCCAATTATCGAGTTGATGTCGAAGACCCTTCTCTGTTCGAGTCCCTTCTGTCTGCTGAACGTCAGCAGCCGCTTGGAGAGATCGCTGCCGCGGAGGGCCACGTTAGTGATATTGTCAGCATACTTTTTAAACTCCGTATCTTCTAGCCGGCGCTGCAGGAGTTGCGATGATCCGAGGACAACTTGAAGGATGTTGTTGAAGTCGTGCGCGATCCCGGCCGCCAGTGTTGCCATCGATTCGAGCCTCTCGAACTGCTCAAGCTTCTCCTTTTCCCTGAACTCGCTCGTGCTGTCGACGACAAGTGATTGCACACCTACTTTGTTCCCTATGTGAATGGGGCTGGAATAGCCGGATAATGTGACGTGTCTCCCCGAGGCAGTCTTACCGTTTGCCTGCCATTTATCACCGTTCTTCTCTTCTCTAAGAATGGAATCGAAGACCTTCAGGAGGTTGCCGTGGTCCTTTCCGTCCAGGAACACCGACAGGTCGCTGCCAGAGAGCCGGTCGACCTCCGTCTCGAGAATTTCCGCCAGCCGGGAGTTCGCGAAAATCAAACGGTCATCTACCATTATGAAGCTCCCGATGTACGGATTCTCAACAATCCTTCTGTATTTGTCCTCGGAACTCCTGAGTTCATGCACTTTGTCCTGGACTTCCTTTTCCAGGCGCATGGACCATCGGAAGGCCACCGAAATAATTACGACTCCTCCGCCAAATAAGCCCATTATCAGCAGGCCAGCGAGCAAAAGGAGAGAATTCGTGGGTCGGAATAACTTGGAGACCCTTCCTTCAGGTTGAACGGAGGCGAGTACCCCCCTGTATCCCTGGAAGATGAGCGGCGTGGTAATGAGAAGATAATATTCACTCATTCCAGACTGGGTTTGGCCTTTCAGAATGTTGTATCCTTCATATCGCGTTTCTGAGAGGGCAAGCAGTTTTCTTCTGAAATCTTTTGCATCGATCTCCGTGTTCCGGAGGACCGCATCCCTGAAATCCTCCCCGATTTCAGCTTCTTTATTTGAATAAATAATCTTCAGATCCGGTGAGACCAGACGCAGTCGCCCCCCGTAATCGCCCAGGTCGGCGACGCTGTTTGAAATCAGTTTTTTGATGTTCACGAGTGCGAACGCATAGGCATTATTCCGGTATCGGTTCCGCGCCCTGACTATGACAAGATACTTTGAGCTATTGCTTCCCGGGCTGGCTTCCATTTCAATGCCGTTGTCGTCAACCCGGTTCTCCATTGAGTCCAGCAACTGGTGGATGAGAGTGTCGGTCGACGCCGACCTTGGCCCGTAGAGGAGGCCGATTGTCTTTGTGCTGTCGGCATCTCCGACCGCGTCCACATAATCCCTCCCCCTCTTCAGGTCGAGCAAAACCATTCTTGGATCGGCGGCGTCCTCAGAGCGCTGAAGCCTGAGCACCACGTCCTGCAGTGTAGACCGCACTTTGGCGGCAGCCAACTTCCCTATCGCTAGCCTCGACTGGGCATAACTCTCGAGCGTTGATATTCTTAAATCACCGTAAAGCGATTCGGCCACAAGCAATATTATAAACATGAATACTGTCAATCCGGCACCAATCAGATACAGGTCACGCAGTACCCTTACTCTCAGCGTGTCTACGTAAGTAGTCTTGACCTGCCGCAAAACGGTCGGTAAGTAAAGGCGGATGAACTGAACAACCAGCAGGCTCACAATAACCGAGACGACTAGCCCGAACGTGTTGACAAAGATCCTGGTTGTTGGGTAGAGAGATACCCCGCCGCCCAGGCCTGCGACCGTAAGCCACACAGCGGGCTCAGCCAGGTAGTAAACGGCAAGGCCTCTTACGAGTTTCGACTTCCAATAAACCTGACTTTTCCCAAGGAGATAAAAGAATTCTCCTATGTAAATAACGATTCCAAACAGTGCTGCCTGCCTTACTAAATAGGAGACGGCACCCAGTCTCCAGTAGATCGGACGATTGAATCCGAGAAAATAAGGGACGAAGACTATAAGGAAAATTACGGCGATAAACTCGCTTATCCTTGCAATCTTGGTCGCCTTGTGGTTCAACCCCGCCTGGTTCAAACGGAGAAATGAGTATATCCGGTTGGTCCCGATAAGTGCCAGGGCCAGACCGATGGCTGTGCCGAGTGTCAGTAGGAATAGCCAGAATGCGTCTACACTGCCGAAAGCTATATCGAAGTAGAGTTTGAATAGGTATGAGAATGTGAGAATTGAAGCCCCGGCGAAAAGAGTCGTACTTCCCTTTGACCTGCCGTAAGCAAGACCTATCCTAAACGCGAGATGGGTCAACGAAGCAATGGGAAGGATAACAAAAAGAAAGTCTAGTATGTCGGCAGCAGTTATCATTAAGGAACAAGCGCTCGCTGCACTTATTATAGTCAGCGGAGAAGGTGTAAGCAAGTGGAAATAAACAAAAAACGCATCCCGAGACAGCCGGGATGCGTTCGCAAGGATGAGGTATTATGTCGGTTCAAAACCTAAATTTAAATATGCTGAGCGACACTGAAACGTTTTTAGCAGCGGCCGGATCAGCCACGGCATTGAATGTCCCTACACCCAGGTCGATGTCCCAGAAGGGGAAGTTGAAACCGAAGCCGAGCGCCCACCTAAATCCGTACGCTCCTCCAAAACCAAGGCCGGTCCTGATTGGGAAGAAACCGATGGGCTTCCACTCAGCGCCCAGGATGAACTCAGGTGTAGTTGAGTTTCCCAGAGAGTTGTTGAATCCCTGGTGGTAGTCGATCCCGACGAGAAGGTGGCCGGGGATTTCCGGAACCAGGTCGTCCAGCTCGATTGAAGCACCTAAATTGAAACGAGTCGGCAGCGGTGTCGTGAAGCCGGATGAAACCGTATCCCTGTTCTTGAAGAAGTCCTTGAACGCATTATTCAGGCTGTCAACATTGCTTGTCGCGTTCGGTACATCTGCCCGAGCCGGTGAAAATCCGGTAAATGTGAATGAAGTATCGCCACTAGTTCTTATGGCATTCTTCGTCCAGGATATCCAGCCAATGTCGGTAACACTGTAGCCTACCTTAATGAAATCAAGCACTTTGGCCGTTCCACCCAGGTCGAAACCGAAGCCCGAGCCCGCCGGAGTGAAGGGATTGAAATTTACGTTCGTGTCGCCAACGGCGCTCTTGGTTCCCTTCGAAATCATATTGCTCAGGAAACCGGCCCTATTAGCGTCAAGTCCCATGCTCACATGGAAAGCGTAGTCAGTCGAGTCGGTGGTCAGCGAGCTGTTCACTGTTCCGGCAGAAGCATAGCCGATGCCGGTAACGTACTTCACGCCTATTCCGGCTTCGAAATCCCTCGCGATATCTTTCGGTATTACGAGGATATGGGGGAGCCTCATGGCGAAATCCGCATTGTAGCTCCTGTACCACCAGGTTGTGGAGCTGATGTTGTTCCACGAAAAAGAAGTACCCGGAGGATTCCCGTTCAACACAAAGAGCGCGAACGAATTCGGCACGGTTGCACGGGCGCCGATGTGCTCATCCATCGACAGTCCGATTCCGAAATCGAGGGTACGAACGGAGAGACCGAAATCCCGGATGTTGACGTCGGTCATGATGTCTCCGACACCTCCCGGGAATGCCGCGAGGATTCCCTGCTTGTCTGACTCTGTGAGGTATCTGCCTATTTGCTTGCCGGTACTATCATACTGACCACTGCCGGTAAAATAGGTATTGTACAAGTTGAGGCTGAGGAAATCGGTACCGGCATTTACGGTCAACGGCGCAATTTCCAGGACCACACTCCCGCGAGACAGACTCAGCAGATTTGCCGGATTTGTCCCGATAGCGTCGACATCAGTCGAAACCGAGGTTGCCAAACCTCCAAGTGAGGTCAGCCTTGTGCTGGCGATCTGCTGGGCGCGCACGCTCAGTGCCGGAAGGAGCGAGAGGAGTACGATGGCTATTGTCTTTTTCATCTCATCTTCCTCACTTTCCGGCCAAACTTTTATCGACCTTGAAGGCGAAATTGCCGTACACCTTCAGAGAGATATCATTGTCCTTCTTGAATGGTACAGTTGAAGCACCGGGGGGCGTTGCCACCCTAAAATAGAATCTCATGTATGAATTCCCGAGGTTTTTCGCCTGCTCGCCTGTCAGGGAGATCACGTTCCTGCTGAAAACCGAATCCCGTACGCTCCCATCAGCATATATATCCGCCGGTCCGATTTTTATGCTGTCGCTCGGGAAATTCATAATAACTGCGTGCGTCGTTGTGTCTATCAACTGCCCCATCATCGTAACTTCGAGCGGGAGTCCGTTCCAGATTTCGATCACTACGCGGGCGCTGTCGATGTTTCCCATCTTAGCTGCAGTGCTTGAGTCGGTAATGACCGCACTCTCTGTCGTGTCCGCATAAGTCGCGTTCAGGATTCCCAGGTCGAAGGGCATGGAAATCGTTGCGGTTCCGGCCACTTTACTGGTGTCGGTTACAGTACCTACGGCATACGGACTTGGATTCACCAGGACATAGCCGCTTATTATGAACTGGTCAGGAATCGTGTTCTTGAGCTGGGCAAACGTGTTAAGGGCACTTACAAATTTCTGCCCGAGTATGATTTTGCTGACGCCCGGGGGAATAACCGTGTCCACAACCGCTGAATCCACGGGAGGCGAGGGGAGATCACTGTTTGCAGGAATTAGCGAGATGTGCACCCTAGTTGGGAATCCGATGCT
>JAJYGB010000150.1:2216-5685 GCA_021785235.1 Bacteroidota bacterium | reverse complement strand
CAGAATGCAAGTGTCGCCGTAGGAAGAAGGAAGACTTCGACCGCAAGAGCGAAGCTCGTTCCGGGGACGGGAAAAATTTTCGTCAACGACCAGCCGCACTTCGAGTATTTCCCGGTCGTGTCAGTGCAGAACGAGCTCTTCAGGCCGTTCGAGGCGACGGAGACACAGGGCAAATACGACGTTTACGCCAGCGTGGATGGCGGCGGTTTGTCTGGACAGGCTGGGGCGCTGAAGCTCGCGATTGCGAGGGCCCTGTTGAAGGAAGCCGAAGAGATGCGACCGAGGCTGCGCGCGGCCGGAGTGTTGACCCGCGATCCTAGAATGGTCGAGAGAAAGAAGTACGGCCGCAAGAAAGCCCGCAAAGCTTTCCAGTGGACAAAGCGCTGATCGTACGTCCGGTATCTTTTTTTGAATGCCGCACGGCAGGCGGCATCTTTTGAAGTTGACTGCCGACTAAACAAATAAGCATACTTTCCAGGCCTGCCGTCTCCGACGAGATCACGGCCTTCTGCCCTGCGAAGCAGGGCGGAATTTCGCGCGGTGGTGTGGCGTTTCAGCGCCATTCCGAGTGAAGATGAAGAAAGTAGAAGTGACGCCGGAAGTGAACCATCCTCCGGCAGAAAAAACCAAAGGAGCAAGAATGCCAAGAGTAACTGTAGAAGCACTCCTCTCATCGGGTGCTCATTTCGGACACCTCACCCGCCGTTGGGACCCCAAGATGAAGCCTTACATCTTCATGGAACGCAACGGTATCCACATCATAGACTTACGCCAGACACAGCAGCTTCTCGAAGAAGCGTGTGATGCGATGGCGAACCTTGCCTCGGAAGGAAAAAAGGTCTTGTACGTCGGAACGAAGAAACAGGCTCGTGATATTATGCGCCTGCAGGCCGAGCGCGCCGGCGTCCATTACGTTACCGAGCGTTGGCTCGGCGGTATGCTCACGAATTTCAGCACGATACGCAAGAGCGTACGGAGACTCCAGCATATCGAGAAGATGGAAACCGACAACACGGTCGAGAGCATGACCAAGAAGGAAGGGCTGCACCTCGGCAGAGAGAAACAGAAACTCGAAAAGACCCTTTCCGGTGTTCGCGATATGAACAAACTGCCCGGAGCGATTTTTGTTGTCGACATCAAGAAGGAACATATTGCCATTAAGGAAGCGGAAAGACTTGGTATCCCGATCTTCGCCATGGTCGACACGAACTGCGACCCTGATCCTATAGACTACGTTATCCCGTCGAACGACGACGCCGTGAAGGCGATCGAGGTGATCATCACGGCCCTGACAGATGCGTACATCGAGGGGAGCCAGCGCTCAAAAGATTTGAAAGTGGAAGCGATGATGGAGCGTTCAGCGGATTCGGCCGGCGCTTCCGCAAAAGCAGAAAGCGGAAAGTAGAAATGGAAATAACTGTTGAAATGGTGAAATCCCTCCGCGACGTCACCGGCGCGGGTATGATGGAATGCAAGAAAGCATTACAGGAAGCAGGCGGCGACATCGAGCAGGCTAAGAAGATTCTTCGCGCCCGGGGCGCGCAGGTCGCCGAGAAACGTGCGGGCCGCGAAGCCAAACAGGGAGTCGTGGAATCGTATATCCACGCAGGCGGCAGAATCGGCGCCATGGTGGAGATCAACTGTGAAACCGACTTCGTGGCACGAACCGATGAATTCAAGCAGCTTGCACGCGACCTCGCGATGCAAATCGCCGCCATGAATCCTCTCGTAGTCAGCAGGGAAGAAGTACCCGGTGAGATTGTCGAGAAGGAGCTTAAGGATTACCGCGAACAGGCCCACACAGAGGGCAAGAACGATGAAGTCGCGGAGAAGATAGCGGCAGGCCGCATCGAAAAGTATTATCAGGAGGTTGTGCTGACTGAGCAGGCCTTCATAAAAGAACCTCAGAAGATGATCAAGGACCTTATCATGGAAATGGCCGCCAAAACAGGCGAGAACGTTTCCGTCCGGAGATTTCAACGGTTCGAGCTTGGAGTTGATGGAACAAAGTGAGGAACACCATCGACTTGCCGAAATACTGAAATTACAAGCAGGTTAAGCCTTTAAAGCTGCACTTGAGTCGTTCATAAGTGCAGCTTTTTTTATAAATTGTTCTATTGAAAACTGAAAAAGGAGCGAGCGTGGAACTCAAGTATAAGCGGATAATGTTGAAGCTCAGCGGGGAGTCGCTCATGGGCGACAAAGGATACGGCATTGACCCTGCGGTGCTGGAACACTTTTCCACGGAAGTCGCCGCCATTCACTCGCTCGGAGTCGAGATCGGAATTGTTATCGGAGGCGGGAATATTTACAGAGGGATTGCCGCCGCAGCAGACGGGGTCGATAAGGTGGTGGGCGACCAGATGGGGATGCTCGCGACCGTCATAAATGCGCTTGCACTCCAGAACGTTCTCGAGAAGAACCACATTTACACGAGGTTGATGAGCGCCATCTCAATGGAAGAGATGGCTGAACCGTACATCAGACGCCGCGCCATCAGGCACCTGGAAAAAGGAAGGGTGGTTATCTTCGGAGCGGGAACCGGAAACCCATATTTCACAACCGACACCGCCGCCGCTTTACGGGCCGTCGAGATAAAAGCGAACGTCATCATTAAGGGAACCCGGGTCGACGGAATATACGACTCGGACCCCGAGAAAAATCCAAACGCGATTAAGCTTCCGGAAATATCGTATATGGATGTCCTGAAGAAGGACCTCAAGGTCATGGACCTCACCGCAATCACGCTGTGCAGGGAAAACAAGCTCCCGATCGTCGTGTTTAATATGACCGTCCCGGGTAATCTCAGGAGGATCGTGATGGGAGAAGAAGTAGGTTCGACAGTACAGCCGTCGTAACTAATCGAATAACAACTCGGAGGATTATATGCTGGATAAGATTATTCACGAGACTGAAGAGAAAATGAAGAAAGCGGTTGATTTCACCAGGCAAGAACTTACTAAACTTAGGTCCGGTAAGGCAACTGCTGCGATCCTCGATGACATCAAGATAGACTATTACGGTCAGAAGATGCCTATCGCGCAAACTGCTTCGGTTAACACGCCTGACGCGCACCTGATTACGATACAGCCTTGGGACAAATCGATGATCGGAGAGATCGAGAAAGCGATCCTGGCCGCGAATATCGGCCTCACGCCGGCCAATGACGGGACCGTTATCAGGCTGTCGGTCCCCCCGCTGACGGAAGAGCGGAGGAAGGAACTGGTGAAGGTTGCCAAGAAATTTGCCGAGGACGGACGCATCACGATCAGGAATATCCGCCGGGATTCCAACGAGCATCTCAAAAAGGCGGAGAAGGATGAGCACGTTTCTGAGGATGAGCGGAAACATGGAGAGAACGAGGTCCAAAAATTGACCGACAAGTATATCAAGCAGGTCGACGAAATCCTTGCGGGCAAGGAAAAGGAAATCATGGAGGTCTGACCCATTCCATGAATAGTGTTAAGAT
>JAJYGB010000150.1:1107-2194 GCA_021785235.1 Bacteroidota bacterium | reverse complement strand
CTTTTTTATCATTAGGCGGGCGAGGTCTTAAGGCCGGTGTTCAATCGTGGTGAGGGAGCTTCGGGTCCGATGTCCCCTGACCGCTCTTCAGGATCGGCAGCCTGACGGTCGCGGTCGTGCCTTCACCTTTCTCGCTGCGGATGCTGATTGTTCCACTGTGTGCTTCGACTAGATACTTGGATATGGAAAGCCCGAGGCCCGTTCCCCTGTGTGTGCCGTCGGAAGAGCGCGACTTGTCGGCGCGGTAGAACCTGTCGAAAATATGCGGGAGATCCTCCGGTGCGATCCCCACTCCTTTGTCGATTATCGCCACCTCGGCAAAGTCCTTTCCGGTCTTCAAAACCACTCGTATCAGGCTGTGATCGTCTGAATACTTGATGGCGTTATCCAGCAGGTTGATGAATACGCTGAGGAGTTTGTCTTCGTCGCCTTCCACGACGACCTCTTCGCTTTCCTCGCCGGATTTGTCGTTAATCTCGAAGTTGATTCCGATCGACCGCCTGGAGGCGTAAGCCGAGGTTTTGGAGACCGAGTCGAGGAGGAGTTCGTCAAGTCTTATCGGAAGTTTTTGCATGCGGAGCTCTCCGCTCTCCAGCCTTGCGATGGTCAGGAGCTCGTTGACGATCTTCGTTATCCTCCTGATTTCCTCTACCGCGCTTCCGAGAATGTTGACGTAATCCTCCGCCGTTCGGGGATTGGAAAGCGCGACCTCAATTTCGCCGAGCAAAATCGTCAGAGGCGTCTTCAACTCATGCGAGGCGTCGGCAGTGAACTGCTTCTGCAGCCGGAAGGCCTCCTCGATCCTGTCGAACATCGCGTTAAGAGTTCTCGAGAGGCGGGTCACTTCGTCGTCCACGTTGCCGGTTTCAAGGCGCTTGTCCAGGTGCTCGGCCGAAATGGATTGAGCGGTCCTGATAATTCTGTCGATGGGGTCGAAGGCTTTTTTGGCTATGAACAGACCGCCAAGGGCCGCGGCGAGGATTGCCAGAGGCACTGAAATGAATAGTAACAGCCGTAGCTGCAACATGCTCTGGTCCAGCGTGAGAGTGTTCGCAGCCACCTGCACGAGATACCTCGGGACAAGGTC
>JAJYGB010000150.1:0-1097 GCA_021785235.1 Bacteroidota bacterium | reverse complement strand
GTAAGTTACCATCCTGAGCCTCCCGTGGCCGATGAGAGCCTTGGTGGTTCTCTCATCCAGCGTTTCGAAAACCTGGTGATGACTGAGAGCCAGCGTGAGGACGTCTGGGCTTATCGGCAATCCGATATTTTTCAAATCCGAAGATCTGATGATCACGTCCCCTGAGATGGAAACCACCTGGACGTACCTGTTTGTGCCGAGATTTGCCTGCAGGGGCTGGTGGATAAGGCCGGAAAGGATCTCTTGCTCGAGGAAACTGTCGCCCTTCACCATGCCAACGATCGCAAGGGCGTCATTGCTCAGGCTCAGGTCGAAGTTCTGCGCGCTCTGCCTTGCGTAAAGGAAATACAGCGCGCCTGAGAAGACCGACAGGGTCAACCCGAAAATCACCACGAAGAGGAAGATTATCTTCGCTCTAATCGTTCGAATCTTCATCTCTCAGCACATATCCAGCTCCGACCATCGTGTGGATCAACGGTGTGTCGAACTCTTTGTCGATTTTCTGACGGAGGAGTTTGACGTAGACGTCGATAACGTTCGAGTCCATGTCGAAACTCACGTTCCACACATGCTGGGCAAGATTGGCCCGCGAAAGGATTTGCCCCTTGTTTCTGAGGAGATACTCAAGGAGCGCGAACTCCCTGCTTGTGAGGCGGATCTGCCTGCCCGCCCGTTCAACCCTGCGCGTGACCGGATCCAACACAAGATCGCGTGCCTGCAGCAATGTCGATTTATCCTGGCTCTTTCTTCTCAGGAGGGCGCGAACACGTGCCAGCAGCTCCTCAAAATGGAACGGCTTGGTCAGGTAATCGTCCGCTCCTGAATCGAGGCCGCGAACTTTATCGTCCGTTTCGCCCAGAGCCGTCAGGATTAGCACAGGAGTATCGATCTTCTTCATCCTGATCTTCTGGCATGTGGCGATGCCATCCTGCTTCGGGAGAAGCACGTCGAGTATGATGGCATCATAGTCGTTTTTTAGAGCGAGCCGCTCGCCTTCAAGGCCGTCAAAGGCGGTCTCCACTACGTAGGATTGTTCTTCGAGCCCTTTTCTTATGAACGAGGCAACTTTCTTCTCGTCCTCTACGACTAATATCCTC
>JAJYGB010000154.1 GCA_021785235.1 Bacteroidota bacterium | reverse complement strand
CACTTCCGACAGAGCCTCATCGTAATTGTCGCTTTCGAGAAAGATCGTTGCAAGCGCGAGGTGAACGCTCGGATTGCGCCAGGATGTCAGCTTCCTTAGAAGAGGAAACGCGCGCTCCATTTCACCCACATTAAAATAGAAGCTCCCGAGCGCGTATGCCAGCCTGTAATCATCGGGCATCCGCTCGAGCGCGTCTTGTAGAAGATTCTCCGCAGCATCATAATTGTGGAGCCCGAGATAAATCTCGGCAAGCTTGAGGTAGGCATCGGTATAATCAGGGTCCCTTGCGATGATCCTCCTCAGGATCTGAATCGCGTGCAGAGGCTTGTCTTCGCCGAGGAAGCCAACCGCCTCGTCGATCATTATCTTTACGGCTTCACTCGATCGTTCTGTTAATCCCATCTCTTGATTCAATTTCGTCAAGTGAAGATAAGGGCTCGAAATGAAAGTTTCACTCCCATTCGATGGTCGCCGGAGGTTTGCTGCTGATGTCGTACACGACCCTGTTCACGCCCCGCACTTCGTTAATGATCCTGTTTGACACCTTGGCAAGGAGCTCGTACGGGATCAACGCCCAATCGGCAGTCATTCCATCTTCGCTGGTGACGGCACGCAGCGCGATCGTGTACTCGTACGTTCGTTCGTCGCCCATGACGCCCACTGATTGCACAGGCAGGAGTACCGCGAACGCCTGCCAGATGTCGGTGTAAATTCCATGCTTCCTGATCTCGTCGATGAAGATATCGTCCGCCTGTCGCAGGATCTCCAGTTTTTCGGAAGTTATGTCGCTGAGTATCCTGACGGCCAGCCCCGGACCTGGAAACGGGTGGCGGTCGATTATGTCCGACGAAATCCCGAGCGCGCGCCCGACCTGCCTCACTTCGTCCTTGAACAGGAGCCTGAACGGCTCGATGAGCTTCAGCTTCATCACATCGGGAAGCCCGCCGACGTTATGGTGCGTCTTGATCTTGGCTGAAGGGCCCTTGTGGGATTGCGACTCTATAACATCAGGATAAAGCGTCCCCTGGGCAAGGAACTCCACATCTTTTATCTCGTGCGCCACCTTTTCGAATACCTCGATGAAGGTGTTGCCGATTATCTTCCGCTTCTTCTCCGGGTCGGTGACGCCGCGCAGCTTATTCAGGAAAGTCTCCGACGCGTCGACATGATGAAGGTTCATGTCGAAATTCTTCCTGAAGTACTCGACTACGTTTTTGCTTTCGTCTTTCCGCATGAGTCCGTTGTCGATGTGGACCGCGTGAAGCTGACTTCCTATCGCCCGTTGAAGGAGAACTGCCGCGACTGCCGAATCGACGCCGCCGCTCATCGCGCAAATGACTTTTCCTGTTCCGACTTTCGATCTTATTTCCCGCGTGGTCTCTTCTATGAAATTTCCCGGCTCCCAGTCGGTCTTGCAACCGCAGACCCCAACGACGAAGTTGCCGAGTATCTCTTTCCCTTTCGACGTGTGGACCACCTCTGGGTGGAACTGCACTCCGAAAATCTTCTTCTGCTCCGACTTGAAAGCCGCCACCGGCGAATTATCCGTGTGGGCGATCGGGACAAAACCGGCAGGCAGTTTCGTGACTTTATCCGCGTGGCTCATCCATACCTTGGAGACGTCTCCTATATTTCGCAGGAGATCCTTCGAATCGTCAACGATGAGAATCGCCTTACCGAATTCCTGGTGCGCCGACCGATCGACTTCACCGCCGAGTTGATTGGCAATAACCTGCAGGCCGTAACATATCCCGAGGACGGGGACTCCCGCATCGAAAATCCTTCTGTCGGGAAGGGGGGCGTTGGGCTGGTACACGCTTGATGGACCGCCCGACAGTATGATGCCCTTAGGCGCAAGTTCCTTTATTTTATCGTAGGGGAAATCGAAGTTTTCCACAAGGCTCAGCACATTCAGTTCGCGGACTCTCCGCGCGATAAGCTGAGTGTATTGAGCACCAAAATCTAAAATTAGAATCTTATCCATTTACTTTTCAGTCTTATTGTCTGGAAAAGGATGTCAGCTAATTCGTCTCTGCTGAACTGAAAATGTTATACAACGTCTCGGGTCACGGCATTCGAGGCGCCGATTCGCATGACGTGCGATCTGGAATTGTTGTATGGTATTCACCCATCTCAGCGGTTGTCGGACGAACATGACTCCCACTCTGTACTATAGTTCTGCACCCGATCACCGAAATCGATTCCGAAAGTTGCCACCCAGAGATGTCCCGCGAAGGTCTCTACGCTTGATCAATTCTTGCCGGATAAAGATGAGTCCATTCACATCACTGTCGTTCCAGTTCACAAACAATTTGACCAATTCTGCTTGATTCCACAAGCGCAGACTCCGGATCTCGACAGGGCGTATCAGGAGAGGACGATTCTCACCGCGCAAAAGCTTTCAGCAGATCCACGTATTCATCAAGTTCGGCGCGAGTGCGCTTCTCAGTCACTGCCACAAGAAGACCTATTTCCGAAGGATACAACGTTTCGACATCGACGCCCGCGAGAATCTTCTTCTTAAGACCCGCCTTTACAAGATCGGCGGCAGGAACCGGAGTCGAGATCAGGAACTCGTTGAAGAATGGCTGCTTATACTTCACCGCGAAACCTGGCACCTTCGCGACCTGCTCGGCAAGATAATGCGCCTTCGCGCCCGACTGCTCCGCGACTTCCCGGATGCCGTTCTTGCCCATCAGCGACATGTAGATGGTTGACGCGAGCATCATCAATCCTTCGTTCGTGCAGATATTCGATGTTGCCTTCTCACGCCTGATCTGCTGTTCGCGCGTTTGCAGCGTCAACACATAGCCTTTCTTTCCTTCGGTATCCACGGTTACCCCCGCAAGCCTTCCCGGCAGACGGCGGATCAGCGCCTCCCTGACGGCAAAGATTCCGAGGAAGGGGCCACCGAGGCTCTGCGGAATACCAAGCGCCTGTCCCTCGCCGACAACGACGTCAGCCCCGTATTCCCCGGGAGGCGCAAGAAGGCCGAGCGAAATCGGAGAGGCATCGACAACGTAGAGAGCTCCCTTCGCGTGCGCGATCTCTCCGAGCGCGAAGACATCGCTGAGCGTGCCGAAGAATGAAGGCTGCTGCACCAGAAGCGCCGCAGTGTTTTCGTCGACAGCTTTCTTTGCGGTATCAAGGTCTGCGACGCCTTCCCGTGCGGGTATCTCGACGATCTCAAATCCCTGACCGTGCACGTAAGTCTTCACGACCCGCAAGTAAAACGGATGGATCGGATGCGCGGCAATTATCTTCTTTCGCCCGGTATGCGACACCGCCATCAGAGCAGCCTCCGCAAGACCGCTGCCCGCATCGTAAAGCGACGCGTTCGAGACATCCATGCCTGTCAACCGGCATATCATGGTTTGATATTCGTAGATGGATTGAAGCGTCCCCTGACTTACTTCAGCCTGGTACGGAGTATAGGCCGTGTAGAATTCCGATCTGCCAAGCATGGCGCCTATCGCGGACGGGATGAAATGGTCGTACGCTCCGGCCCCGAGGAACGAGACCGCATCCTGTGTGTTCACGTTCTTGCCGGCTAACGCCGAGACGTGCTTTGTCACCTCATATTCACTCATGGCGGGTGGAATATTCAGATCGCCTTTCAACCTGATCTCCCGCGGAATATCCTTTATGAGCTCTTCGAAATCAGTGACTCCGACAGCTGCCAGCATGTCGCGCCGGTCATCGTCGGTATTCGGGTAATAAGCCACTTCTTAATTCTCCGTTTTATTAAGTAAGCAGTATGCAGAGGCCTGTGTGCGGTGAATGCGGAGTATGATAGTCCGCTTCCAGCCGCCCTATAATTGCTTTCCGCTTCCTGCTACGTACTATTTTCCTACCATCTCCTGATACTTCGCGGAATCCAGGAGGCCATCCAACTCGGTGGCGTTTGAAATCTTCACCTTCACCATCCAGCCTCCGGCATACGGATCTTTGTTTACGACTTCTGGCGAGTCTTTAAGCGCCTCGTTCACTTCGACCACCTCTCCGCTGACGGGAGCAAAAAGGTCGGAGACGGTTTTCACCGCTTCGATCGTTCCGAACTGTTTTCCTTGCTGGAGCTTCGCCCCTACCGCCGGAAGTTCAACAAACACCACGTCACCCAGCTCGCCTTGCGCGTACTCGGTGATACCGACAACGCCGGTGTCTCCCGCGACGCGGATCCACTCGTGATCTTTGGTGTACTTTAGGTCTTTGGGAAATTCCATGTTTTCTCCTTCGACAATTTGAAACTCGAATCAGAAATAAAATCCTAAAGGCGGGATCCCACGTTCCGAAGAAATCCATACTCCCGCAAGGCGAGGGACAATCTATCCCAACGCCGCCAGGAGATCTGAATTTATCCGGAGTCTCGATTCCCGGAATTAGAGTTCTTAACGTCAGTCCGCGAAATTGAACGAATCGAGAAAATGCGTATCGAACTCGCCTTTCCTGAACCGTTCATCCTTCATGACCTTCTTATGGAATGGAATCGTGGTAGCGATCCCTTCCACAACAAACTCATCCAGCGCCCTGTACATCTTGTCTATCGCCTCTTCCCTGGTCGGCGCGAAGGCGATCAGCTTCGCGAGAAGCGAATCGTAATAAGGCGGAACTTTATAACCGACATAAACATGTGAATCCGTCCTGACTCCGAATCCGCCGGGGACATGAAAACCGGTGATTATTCCAGGATTGGGCCGAAAATCCTTGAAAGGATCCTCGGCGTTTATGCGGCATTCGATCGCGTGGCCGGTCTGTTTCAATTTCTTCTTGCTGACCTTCGATCCGGAAGCCACAAATATCTGCTCTTTGACGAGATCGAACCCGGTCACCTGTTCGGTCACAGGATGCTCGACCTGGATTCTTGTATTCATTTCCATGAAATAGAAATTCTTATACTTGTCGACCAGGAATTCTATCGTGCCCGCGCCTTCGTACTTGACGCTCTTTGCGCCCTTGACGGCGGCGGCGCCCATCTTTTCCCTGAGTTCCGGATCCACAACAGGGGACGGGGATTCCTCGATGAGCTTCTGGTGTCTTCGCTGGATCGAACACTCGCGCTCGCCCAGGTGGATCACCTCGCCGTACTGGTCGCCGAGCACCTGGAACTCCACATGGCGCGGCTGCTCAACATACTTTTCAATGTAGACCCCGCCATTGCCAAACGCCGCCTCCGCTTCCGTGCGGGCCATCTGGAATTGCCTCTCAAATTCTTCCGCGTTCCACGCGAGCCGCATCCCTTTTCCACCGCCGCCAGCGGTCGCCTTTATAATGACCGGGTAGCCGACAGTTTCCGCGGCTTCCTTCGCCGTCTTCGGGTCGTCGATGACCCCGTCGCTTCCGGGAACGACCGGCACGCCGGCCTTCCGCATCGTGTCTTTGGCGGAGGCCTTGTCGCCCATCATGTTAATCATGTCGGGCTTAGGTCCGATGAACTTTATGCCGCTGCTTTCGCATATCTCGGAGAATTTCGCGTTCTCGGAGAGAAATCCGTAACCCGGATGGACAGCATCCGCGTTCGTTATCTCCGCCGCGGCGATGATCCTAGGTATATTAAGGTAACTCTCGCGTCCGGGAGGAGGGCCAATGCAGACGGCTTCGTCTGCGAAACGAACGTGAAGCGAGTCGCGATCTGCTTCTGAATATACCGCGACCGTTTTGATACCGAGCTCCCTGCAGCTTCTTATGACACGGAGCGCGATCTCACCT
>JAJYGB010000471.1 GCA_021785235.1 Bacteroidota bacterium | reverse complement strand
CGCGCTCTCTCCGAGCCGTTTGATCTGATCTTCATCCTTGTAATCTCCGACGATTTGTTCTTCGAGGAACGGACGCGCGGGACAATCTGGGGTCGGATCGACTGCGATCAACCTGTAAGGTAGATTCTTGCTCCTTATCGCCTCTCCCATCATTAGGCACAGTTGGCCACCGCCGACAACACCTATTGTTCCTTTATTCATTAGAAATCTTCAATCGATTGTTAGTTAATCCTGTGCGAGATTTGTCTCCAGGCGAAAGTGCCAATGAACGGAACGCGCGCTCTTCCCGGAAACAATTACTCTCCCTCTATTCAATTAAATATAAGAGAAAATTGTGAAACAGGATGGGGGAAGGGGATCATTCGTAGTGACTCGTCGCCATTAATTGATGCGGCCTCATCGGCGTCAGCGGACTGCGTCCAATGCCGGGTCCATCTACTCTTGAAGACATTTACATGCTGTTATATATTCGATGAGTGAGAGCAATCCTTCGTGGTAGATTTGTGGTCGATAGCATACGCGGCATGAATAGCGACATCGGTATCGTCGTTGACGACGGGATTATCATCGAGGTCGGGAAGTTCAGCGACGTGGCGAAGATTGCGGGGAAGGGAGAAGTTCGTGAGTTCGACGGTATAATTTCGCCGGCACTCATTAACGCTCATACTCATCTCGAACTTTCCTCGTTCAGAAAGGACCAGTTCCATCATGCCGACTTTGTCGACTGGGTGATCAAACTTGTCAATGCCAGACTCTCGATGATGCCGGTGGATGCCGGCCCGGATTGCCGTAGAGCCAAGAGGGAGGCGGAAGAACGCGGGACAGGTTATTTTGTTAATGTCGGAAATGATTTTGAGCTTAACCGCTCGCTCGGCGACAACCAGTTGTTCGCGTTCGAACAAATCGGAATAAACGAGTCCTCGTCGGAGAAGATCTTCACGCGGTCGAGTGAAATTGTAGAAGCAACGAACCCTGCGCTGACAGCCCTCGCAGTGCACGCGCCCTACTCCGTCTCCCCGTCACTGATGAAAAGCATCAAGTCTTTTAACGACCGCCGGGGAAGCGTGACTTCAATCCATCTTTCGGAAACAGAGGATGAACTCGAATTCGTCATGTCGGGTAAGGGGAGGATGACTGATCTCCTCAATCAGAGGGTCGGCAAGTGGCGATTTAACCCGGCGGGGGTGTCGCCAGTCGAATATGTCGACGCTCTTGGTCTGCTTGATAACAAAACTCTCTGCGTCCACTGTGTATTCACAAACGATGAAGATATAGATATAATGACCAAACGCGGGAACGCGATAGCGGTTTGTGTGAGAAGCAACAGGGAACTGTCCGGATGCGTCCCTCCCGTGGAGAAGTTTTTGAAGAAAGGCGTGAAGGTGCTGATCGGGACAGACAGCAGGGCGAGTGCTCCGGACCTGGACATGTTCGCCGAGGTCGCCTCCTTCTATTCCGAATTTCGCGGCGTGGTGACTCCGGAACAGGTCTTTCGCTCGGCCACTTACGACGCCGCGGAATTCCTAGGAATGACCGGCGCGTTCGGAAGCATCTCTGCCGGAACGATCGCGTCGCTGGTTTATGTTCCATATGGCGGAAACCGCGAGGATGCCTTCGAATATCTAGCCACCGGCGCTCAAGGTAAGACTATCAAGGTGAAGTTATGAATTGGAAATCGATCCTGGCTCTTTCGGTGGCGCTCCTTCTGGCCATCGTGTGTTACAAAGTTGTATTTGTCCCGACAAGCTTATCGATGAAGAGTAGTCCGGAGGAGATCTTCGCGTCCAGCACTTCGCCGGTGATCGTCAAGGCGACACTCGTAAATAAGCTGGGGCTTCCCGTCCCGTTCACGCGTGTCAGCGGAAGGTTCATCGTTTACCAGGGAGCGGACAAGATTCATATCGTAAGAACAGAAGGAAATGAGCTGATCTTCAAGACCATAGGAAGCACAGGGCGGCTCGTAATCTATTTCTATTCGACTACCATTCCTTTTCCGGTCGAGATGATATTGAACATTAAAGAATCGGCAATTGCGAGCCTCATCTGATCGGAACTTCCAACTGATACGAGATATCGTGACGCGGTACGAGCATGCCGTATTCGAACAAGGTTGAACATGCATCGGCACGATCTGCAGTTAACATCTGGGCGCATTGCTGCCGGTTGCCCTCGCAAGATCGATTTGACAATTGAAAGAGAACATAATTAAGAATCAGAATGCTTGAATTCAAATTGCAGAAGACTGATAGCCGAACCAAAGCGCGCGCTGGTCTGATTCAAACCGATCACGGCACAATCAGGACGCCGGTTTTCATGCCCGTGGGAACACGAGGGAGCGTGAAGGCTGTCGAGCAGCGCGAGCTGCTGGAAATAAATGCGCCGATCATACTCGGGAATACCTATCACCTTTACCAGCGTCCGGGCATGGATATTATGAGAAATTTCGGCGGGCTGCATCGCTTCATGTCATGGCCGCGCCCGATCCTTACCGACAGCGGCGGCTTCCAGATATTGAGCCTCTCCGGTCTGAGGAAACTCTCGAAAGAAGGCGTCAGATTCCGTTCTCACATCGACGGCAGTTATCATTTTTTCACGCCTGAAAAGATTGTCGAAGTGGAGCGGACAATCGGCTCCGACATCATGATGGTGCTCGACGAATGTCCGCCTTATCCATCGGAAAGAGAGTACGTCGAGAAGAGCATCGAGCTTACTCACAACTGGGCGATGCGCTGCAAGGAAGCCTTCGTCAGCTCCGCGCCTTTTTATAATCACCGCCAGTTTCTTTTCGGCATAGTCCAGGGTGAAACGTTTCTCGATCTCAGGGAAAGGAGCGCGAGGGGGCTCATCGAAGCTGACTTCGACGGTTACGCCATCGGAGGATTGGCGGTGGGGGAATCCGCTGAGGAGATGTACAGGGTTACGGATTTTGTGACCAGGCTCCTTCCGGAAAACAAGCCGCGCTACCTCATGGGTGTCGGGACGCCGGAAAATTTGTTGGAAGCGGTTGAGAGAGGAGTGGACATGTTTGACTGCGTCCTTCCGACGCGCAACGGAAGGAATTCACAGGTTTTTACCTCGACAGGCAAACTTAATATTAGAAATGCCGGGTTTGCTTCCGACGAGGCACCGATGGACATCGAATGCGATTGTTACGCGTGCAAGAACTTCTCGCGCGGATATTTGAGGCACCTTTTCAGCGTAAACGAGATATTCGGACTCCAGCTTGCGTCCTTACATAATTTGCGTTTTTTTATTAGCTTAATGGAGCGAATCAGGCTCGCCATTTTGGACGACCGGTTCGCGGAATTCAAAAGTGAAACTTTAAACAAGATGAACACCAATAAGAAGGAGGAAAATTGAGCAATTTTCTTTTTGCGTTTATGGCTCCTCAGGGGGGTGGGGAAGCGGGCGGCGGTATGATCAGTACCGTAATAATGTTTGCCCTGATTATCTTCATATTTTATTTCATGATTATCCGCCCGCAAAGCAAGCGTCAGAAAGAGCGTCAGAAGATGCTTGACGCGATGAAGAAGGGTGACAAGATCGTTACCAATGGCGGACTTCATGGAAAGATCGTTGGCATGGAAGACAAGACGGTTCTGGTCGAGATTGCCGACAATGTCAAAGTAAAGGTAGAAAAATCAGCGGTCGGAGCGATAGTTCCCGAATAAAGCGATGTCTAATTTTGACAACATCGAATCCGCATTAGCGGATATTCGAGAGGGAAGGATAGTAATCGTCGTCGATGACGAGGACCGCGAGAATGAAGGTGATTTTGTCCTCGCTGCGGAAAAGGTGACCGCCGAATCGATTAACTTTCTCGCGAAGAATGGCAGAGGGCTCATTTGCGTGGCCCTCCTACCGGAACGCACCTCGGAGCTGAAGCTCGATCCGATGGTGGACGAGAATACTTCCCTTCACCAGACGGCTTTCACAGTCAGCGTCGACGTTCTGAATGGGACGACGACAGGCGTCTCCGCCGCTGACCGCGCAAAGACTGTCATCTCTCTTGTTTCGCCAAAGACGCAGCCATCCGATCTGGGAAGGCCCGGACACATCTTCCCGCTTCGCGGTGTGGAAGAGGGAGTCTTGAGGCGTTCGGGACATACTGAGGCGGCCATCGACCTCGCGAGGTTCGCAGGGCTTTACCCGGCAGGAGTCCTTTGCGAAATAATGAACGATGACGGCACGATGGCGCGCGTCCCCCAACTGATGAAGATCGCCAAAGCTTTTGGACTTCACATGATCACTATCGAGGACCTCATCCATTACAGGATGATGCGTGAAAAAATGGTCAAGAAGATCGTGGTCACGAAGCTTCCGACACGCTACGGCAGCTTTCAGCTTCACCTTTACCAGGGACTCATCGACAAAAAAGAACATCTCGCGCTTGTGAAGGGCGAGATTAAAGGCGACGAACCAGTTCTGGTTCGCGTGCACTCCGAGTGCCTTACCGGCGACGTGTTCGGATCGTCGAGATGCGATTGCGGAGAGCAGCTCCATCGTGCCATGGAAATGGTCGAGAAGGAAGGGAGCGGCGTGGTTCTCTACATGCGTCAGGAAGGAAGGGGTATCGGCCTCGCCAACAAGTTAAAAGCCTACAAGCTTCAGGATGACGGCCACGATACTGTGGAAGCGAATGAGAAACTCGGTTTCAAAGCTGATCTTCGCGACTACGGCATCGGCGCCCAAATTCTCGTAGATCTCGGCATAAAGAAAATGAGGCTGATGACGAACAATCCGAAGAAGATCGTCGGTCTGGAAGGGTACGGGCTTGAAGTCGCCGAAAGGATTCCGATCGAGATTGAGCCGAACGCCATCAATCACCGGTACCTCGAGACCAAGCGTGACAAGATGGGGCATTTAATACTTGACTCGGAAGACGAGAATATCTGTCAATAGCGAAACCGGCCGATTATTTTTTTCAAAAGAGTATACCACGAGTTGAACTAATTTATTATCTTTGAGTAAGGCCGCTCAGTCCCGGAACGCCGGGAAAGGCGGCATGCCTTCGCCACAAGCAATGCGCGCGAAGGCTTTTGCGTTTTAATGACCAGAAAGTAGCTAGGAGGTTTCTATGTCAAATAATTTTGTCTATTTGACAAGAGAAAAATTGGCGGAGCTGGAAGCACAGCTTAAGGACATGAAAACTAATGGGAGGTCGGAAGCCGCGCGCAAGATTGCGGAAGCGAGAGCGCACGGAGACCTGTCCGAAAATTCCGAGTACGATGCCGCCAAGGAGGAGATGCAAATGCTCGAGCTCCGAATCGCGCAGCTCGAACAAACGCTCACAAGGACGCGTGTGATCGATCCCACGGAAGTCAGGACCGACAAGGTCTACATATTCAGCAAGGTCCAGTTGCTGGACATGCTCGCCAACAAAAAAATTGAGTACCAGCTCGTATCCACGGAAGAAGCGGATATCGTGAAGGGAAAGATCTCAACCGACTCGCCGATCGGGAAAAGTCTCCTCGGTAAAGAGGTAGGTGAAGTGGTTAGTATAAGAGTCCCTGCCGGGGTAAAACAATACAAGATACTCGATATCAGCAAATAACCTTTCGCGCGCCGCAATGAATCTGGAAATATTCCCGCCGGGCGGCCTGAAAAAAAGCTCAAATCGTTTTCCCGATCAATGCGAAGGAACTGAACGCACTCGTTCCCAACACGAGCGTGTCTATGGGCTATTGGGTCATAAGTCGGTTTTGCAGATC
>JAJYGB010000286.1 GCA_021785235.1 Bacteroidota bacterium | reverse complement strand
GTACTCAACGGCGATGCCTACATCTACGGCGCCCTCGAGGGAAGCCTCATTGTCGTAAATGGAGACGCTTACGTTCGGCGGGGCGCGAAAATAAGCGGGGATGTTGTTGTCGTCAACGGGAGAGCTCACGTCAGTGAGGACGCGGCTGTCGAGGGGAGTGTTATGGAAAGAGGCGGAGGGGAATTAGAGGCCAGGCAGACGATTACCCGGAAGCTTCGGCTGACCGATCATCCGGAATTGTGGCAGGACCATAATTTCTTGTTCGAAAGAGTCGCCGCGAATTACAACAGGGTTGAAGGCCTTTTTCTCGGCCTCGGTCAGAATAAGGAGTACTACTGGAGCGGCGTGGAGGACTTCTCGCCTTATGGTTTTGCCGGTTACGCATTTGCCCTGCACAGGTGGAGGTACCAGGTTGGACTCGATAAGTGGTTCGGGAACGAGAACAGGTTTGAGGTTGGTATCGAAGGTCACTCGCTTACAGACTCGAAGGATGACTGGATAATCGGTCCGAAGGAGAATTTCCTCTACTCCGTACTGGCAAAGGAAGATTTCAGGGACTACTTTTCGAGAGATGGTATGTCGGTTCATGTAGCGCAGTACTATGAAATGAATTCCAGAGTGACTGTTAGTTTCAACCTTGACAAATATTCCTCACTCTCCGATCATACCAACTGGTCTATTTTCGGGGGACACAAAGTGTTCCGTCCCAACCCCGCAATCGTCGACGGGTGGATGAGAAGCATAGTTGTGGATTTGCAGCACCGGGATTATAGAGGCGACACGAAGCGAACGGGATGGATGGCGGACCTTCGGGGAGAATCTACGATAAGCGGTGCCTTCGACTTTAGAATGTTGGCGGCCAACGTCATTCGGTATCAACCTCTCTTCCGGGGACTCCAGATGAATGTGCGGGTAATGGCCGGCACGTCGGGCGGCGTGTTGCCCCTGCAGCGCTCCTACCAGATAGGCGGATTCAACTCGCTGAATGCCTTCCGCTACAAAGAATTCTCGGGCAATAGGCTTGTACTTTGCAACCTCGAACTTCTTTTCAACCCGGAGCTCTTCAGGCATTCCGCGTTCTTTCCGCTTAACACGGTGACCCTGATTCTCTTCGGCGACGTCGGACAGGTACAGGATGCCGGATCGGCGGCGCTTGCGAATGGCTGGGAACTGATGAACTCAAGAGATTTTAAATCAGATTTCGGCGTCGGACTCGGAAACGGCTCTGGGAGTTTCAGGATTTACCTGGCCTGGCGGACGGACATCAGCGTGTCTCCAACTTTCGGGATTCGGGTGGCAAGACCGTTCTAAGCTTTGTAGTGGCAGGGTCCGCGCGATATGTAGGAAAGCGACGTGGTCGTTCTCGCCGGTTTGATTTCAAGCACGGCCGGACGACTTACTTGAAAGTCTTCGATGTGGACTTGCGGCAAGCCTCGAATGAGGGAATTGAAATACATCTATAGAGAAACAAAAAGGGTGGGCAGAGGGATTGACCGCATGCTCACCCCGGCGTTTCCGGCCTTTCGCCCGAGCTTCAGAACTTACGGGAAAATTCCGAGTTCCACGTAGGCAGTCGCTATCTTGTCTATAGCATTGAGGAAGGCGGCCGTCCGCAGATCGGGAATCTTGTTATTGCCCTTGAGTATATCCCTTATCTGGTTGTACGCACTCGTCATCGTTTCCTCGAGACCTGAGTTGACGAGGTCGATCTCCTCGGGTCCCCTTGTGATCGCCATCCTATCATTTTCGGAGAAGGATTTCCCGGTGGACTGTTCGACGGCACTGAGCATCTTGTTGAATGCCGAGTGCTCAAAGCGTTTGTCCATCCTTCCGAATCTGACGTGCGAAAGATTCTTGAGCCATTCGAAATAAGACACGGTGACTCCTCCGGCGTTCAGATACATATCCGGGATCACCATAACGCCTTTCTTCAGGAGTATCTCTTCGGCGCCAACCGTGGTGGGGCCGTTCGCGCCCTCGCCGATGATCTTTGCCTTTATACGCGGAGCATTCTCTTCGGTGATTTGCTCCTCGAGCGCTGCTGGGATCAGTATGTCGCAGTCGAGCTCAAGCGCGTCGTTAGAACGGCCAATGTCTTTGGCACCGGGGAATTTAAGAATGGAACCGGTCTCTTTTCTATGTTTCACGACGGCATCAACATCGAGACCCTTCGGGTTGTATATGGCGCCTTCGTACTCGGCGAGCGCGACAACGATGGCGCCGCCTTCCTGACAAAACTTGGCGGCATGATAGCCGACATTTCCCAGGCCCTGGACGATGACTCGTTTGCCTGACATGCCGCGCGTCAGGCCGAGTTTCTTCATGTCATCCGCCTTGTCGCATGCTTCCTGGAGTCCGAAAAAGATTCCTCTACCAGTGGCCTCGGTCCTGCCGCGGACTCCGCCCTCGGCGACGGGTTTGCCGGTCACGCAAGCGAGCGCGTCGATTTTTCCGGGGTTGAATGTTGCGTATGTGTCAGCGATCCACGCCATCTCCCGTGAGCCCGAGCCGTAGTCCGGTGCCGGTACGTCGACGCCCGGTCCGATGTAATTCTTCCTGATCAGTTCGGCAGTATAACGCCTTGTGATGAGCTCTACATCCGTGGCGGAGTATTCCTTTGGATTGAATTTTATCGCTCCCTTTGCACCCCCGAACGGGACGTCTACCACCGCGCACTTGTAAGTCATCAATGCCGCAAGGGCCTTCACCTCGTCCTCGCTGGCATTGATCGAATATCGTATCCCGCCTTTGACGGGGAGTTTGTGGTAGCTGTGTTCCACCCGCCACCCGTGCATTACTTCCAGACCTTTGGATGTCCGGACCGGGAACTGGAATGAATAAACGCTGTTACAGCCTTTGATTTGTTCGAGCAGACCTTTTGGGTGGCTCGTGAATTGCGCAGCCCTATCGAAGTTGCGGTTAACATCTTCGAAGAAGCTGACTTTACCTTTTGAGTTCGTCATAAATAATCCCTGTGGTTTTGTGAGGGAAATCCTGCAATTGACCGTCGACGGCCCGTACGCCGTTTTCCGGATACGGTCTAATTTAGCAACCGCAGGCTAAGAGAGAAATCCATTCTGCGGGGAAAGTGCAAGGCCGCACACGCGGTGCAGCCGTCCAGGCTTATTTCGGATTATTTGCTGGGAAGTTAAGCGCGCGAAACTGAAACCGCCGTCCCATAACATAGGACTTCCGTCACACCGTTCATGAGCTCGTTGGCATCGTATCTCACTCCTATCACGGCGTTTGCGCCGAGCTGTTCCGCGTGTTCCAGCATCATGTCGAACGCCTCTTCTCGGCTTTTCTCGCATAGCTCCGTAAAGAGCGAGATGTTTCCTCCGAAAAGGGTCTGCAACGAACCTCCTATAGTGCCGAAGACCGATCTTGAACGTACCGTTATACCCCTGACGACTCCGAATTGTTTCACGATCTTATATCCGTTTAGGTCGAAAGTGGTCGTGGTCATAGAATGGTCCATGGAAAAACTCCTTTATTGGTTGGTTGATGAATAGTGCAACGTTACAAAGGACTCAAGTTCGAATATACTCGCGCGATCAGAATTTCACAATCGCGGGCTTGATTCTGGTGAATTGCCGGCGTGTTTCGTAAATTTTATCTAATCAGATGAGGAATAAATGAAGTATATCAAACCCGCTGCGGTTATTGCCCTCGCACTGCTCCTGGCTTCTTGCTCGAATCATAAAGTGAAAGTGGCCCTTGTTCTTACAAACGGTGATTTTCAGACCATGAACCCGAACTTTCCCAGGGCAGAGGCGGTTGCCGTTGAAGGAGGGAAAATTGTGGGAGTCGGCACCACCGGCGGTGTGCGATCGCACTATGACGGAAAGGTCACCATTGATCTTAAGGGGGCCTACGTCCTCCCGGGTCTGATAGACGGACACGCGCACATGCTTGAACTCGGGATGAGCCTGCAAACAGTAGACTTATCAGCGACGCACAGTCCACAGGAAGTGGCGAGGTTGGTGGAAGAGGCAGCGGCAAGAGCGAGACTCGGCGGGTGGTTGCGCGGAAGCGGTTGGGACGCAAGGTACTGGCCCGTTAAGATTTCGACTGTAACCGGTATGCTGGACAAAGCGGCACCTGACAATTTCGTTTTCCTTGTTGGCGCTGACGGTGAGTCCGTCTGGGTCAATGGAAAGGTGCTTGATCTTGCCGGCATCACAAGAGCGACCAAGTCTCCGGCGGGGGGACTGATTGTTAAAGACGCGAAGGGAAACCCGACAGGAATACTCGAAGGATCTGCCATTGGTTTGGTAACGCCGCATATACCGCCTCCTTCCGAATATGAAATCGAGGATGCCATTTTGCTCGCTTCGGACACATGCGCGCGCTACGGGATCACGGAAGTTCAGGATGCCGGTATCGATGGCCTGACGCTGAAAGCATACAAGACGCTTGCGGACCAGGGAAAGTTGAGGATACGGATTTACGCAATGTATGACGGCAACGACAGCACGCTGCCGGGCATACTGAAGGCCGGGAGGATTGTTGACCCCAATGGCTATTTCACTCTGCGATCAGTGAGAGTGGATATGGATGGCTCTCTTGGGACCCGGCAGGCGGCGCTTGTCAGAGAGTATTCCGACGCGCCGGGTCAATTCGGATCGACACAGCTTGGAGAGAAGGACCTGGAGAATCTGACGATCGCGTCGCTCTCATCAGGATTTCAGGTATGCACAGAAGCCCACGGCGACAGAGCTAACGATATCGCACTCAACGCATACCAGAAAGCGCTCGAAGCTGCCGCGGTACGCGATCCGAGACTGCGGATCGAGGGTGTGGACGTTCTGCTTAGTAGTGACATATCACGATTTAAAACGCTCGGCGTTGTTCCTTCCATGCAGCCCGCCAAATTCGCTTCGGATATGCCCTGGATTGAATCGAGACTCGGACCTGACAGAATAAGGAATACATATGCCTGGCGGTCGTTGCTGGACGCAGGGAATACCATAATCGGAGGTTCGGATTTTCCGGAGGAGAACCCTGATCCGAGGATAGGAATCTATGCCGCCATCACGCGCCGGGACCTGAACGGATTACCGCAGACTTTCGCTGAGGCAGCAAAATATTTTCAACTGACCCCCGACGCGGCAAGGGACAGCCTGGAATTTAATGGTGGATTTTTCCCGCAACAGAGGATGACTCTGGCGGACGCCCTCAATGCGTTCACCGTCTGGCCGGCATACGGAGCTTTTCAGGAGAATGAGAAGGGTAAGATTGCCGTGGGTTTCTACGCGGACTTCACATTCCTTCAGAAAGATTTGAATAAGTTGCCTCCGGGAGAAATTCCGTACGATGCGATTCTTGGCACGATTGTCGGAGGCAGACTTGTCTACATAAGCCCGCTCGCCGCGGATTGGAGGGTGCTATGAAATACCGGCGTCTCGGCAGGACTAATCTGGAGGTAAGTGAGATCGGATACGGGACATGGGGAATCGGCGGTAACATGTGGTTGGACGGAAATGACCTGGAGAATACGGCATCTCTGCAGAGGGCCTTCGACCTCGGCGTAAACTTCGTGGACACGGCGCTCGCCTACGGCAACGGTCACAGCGAGAAAATCATCGGAAGGGTCCTCAAACATCGCAAGGAGCGGATCTACGTAGCGACGAAAATTCCACCCATAAACGGAAAATGGCCGGCAAAGAAAGGAACGAAATTCCACGACGCCTTTACACACAATCATATAATCA
>JAJYGB010000051.1 GCA_021785235.1 Bacteroidota bacterium | reverse complement strand
ATTTGGCATTAACTCTCTCTTTTGCTGTTATTGTAATTCAATCTGTAAAGTTGAAAAAAAGCGGGAGAGTATCGAAAATTAACCCCACACTCTCTGTCCTTCACTACAAATAGAAGAACAAAGAGAGCCGGGAATTCGTTCTGGAAAAACCTGGCACCGGGGCGCCGACATATTGAGCAGGGAGTTCGGGCAAAACGAAATCGACGAGTCCCGGGTTGGATGTTCTTGGTCCGAGGCAGGCACGGCACATCAGTGCCGGCGCGCAGCCTGCGATCCTAGATCCCCTTTAATCTATACGAATAGCCGACCGATACAATCAGGTTCCCGGTATGGCTCGTTCCATCCTGAGCATACCTCTGCACACCGATCATGCCGTAGAGTCCGCGCAGGTCAAGGGAAATCCTTGTCCTTCTATTTATCGGGAGAATAATGCCGGCGCCTCCCGCGATACCGACGTTGACTTCGTGAATACTGCTTGTGACTTTGGTGGTCGCGTTGAAGGACTGCGGGGGGAGGGGGACGTAACCGCCGTTTCCGACGGGAATTACCAACGGCGTCCCGTTTTTGTCTATATAAATCTGGCTTAGCCCGCTTGTATTCTGAGACGCATTCAACAGAAAACCAACATACGGGCCGGCATTCACATCGAATCCTACACCACCCAGGCCGAAGGTGTACCTGGCAAGCACAGGGATCTCAAGGTAATTGAGTATCGAAGTGTTTTTGAAATTCGCGTAGTAGTAGCCGCCCGACGGTAACGGGGGTAGCTCAGTCGTTGTTATTGGCTGGATTCCATTTCTCTGCCCGCCCTGCCCGTCAAAGTCTATTTCGGGCTCAATTGAAAACTGTTTGGTGACCTCGAACTGGGCGGTGATTCCAAAATTCGGCGCGAGCCGCGATCTGTAACCCTCGCTGAGTTCGTTGTTACCTCCGCTGAGCTCCGGGACACTCAGTCCGCCACGGACTCCGACCCGAACCTGCGCCCTTGAGGTCTGATTAAACAGGAGTGAAATTGAGATGATCAGGAGGGAGGCAATTTTTCTATTCATAAAACATTCCTTGGGTTTGAGTGTCGTTAAAATCACGGAGGAGCTGATTGCGGCTCCGTCGTATCCGTCCAGCCTCATCATAGACGTCTCACCGGGCCGCCGGTTCAGAGGTTTTTGCGTCATCACATCCGCGTGCAGCTGGTGCCGAGGGGGAATCCCGCCTCCGTACGAAGCGCTAAATCTCCGCGAGGGTCGCGACGCGCGCGACGGTTTCAATGGCGATGGCAGACAATGCCGCGCCGTAATCGAGATCGATGTTCTCCATCGTATCTTTCGTGTCATGATAACCCGTGCGGTTAATGTCATAGTTCTCCATGAAAAGAACGACCGGCGCGCCGATGTCTGAGAAAATCTGACCGTCAGTATTGTAGAGCGAACTCTGCGGGTCGTCCTGGGTTCGAACTTCGCCGTCCAGTTCCGGATGCCGTGCGATCTCAGGGACCGTCACCCCATCCTTGCTTCTCCTTCCGCGCCCGCTTCCGCTGCGTTCCTGGTTGCGGTTCCATCTCAGCGTCTTATCGTTCCAAATCATGTTCGCAAGATGAGCTTGATACGCCATCCGGATCGATTCGCGACTCTTCCCCGGCGAAATCTGGAAGATATCCCTCGCGTTGTCGCGATTGTGCGCGATCATATCCATCACGAAAATTCCCGCGAGGCGTACTGGAGACAGGTCGATGGTCTGTTTACCGCCCGACAGCAGTTTGAGATTTCCTTCGACCAGGGATTGGCAGAAATGCCGCGCGCCGAGGGAATCGGCCGGGAATTCTTCGCCGGTGAGGTGGAGCAGCCAGACATCGCGCTCGAGTTTGCCTTCGCGGGCGAGCCTCAGAAAGACCGGCGCCGCCTGCAGGAGCGTAGCCGTCGCCGAGTCGTTGTCATCCGCACCGGGCGCAGCGAGCCTCGCCCCCGACCCGCCTCGCGACTTGTCGTAAACATCCTCCATGTACGCGGTGTCGTAGTGGTCCGCCAACACGACCGCTTCCCCGCGATTTCTGCCGGGAATAACCACAAGAAGATCGCGTTCCAGTTCGTGTCCCTCCTGATTGACTTTCCATCCGCCGAACGAAGAGAAATCAAAGTCGGTCTGCCAGCGAAACGGCAATTCCCCCACAACCGCTCTGCCTTCCATCCCGGCTGAGGCGATAGCCTGCTTGTGCCGTTCGATCAGATAGTCGCCGAGCTGTTCCAGGTCACGGTGTCGATGCTTCACGTGCTGCAGCGTCGGTTTATCCTGAACTACGTCCGCGTTGTCTTTATTGATGTATAGACCGTGCGAGAGAGTGAGGATATCATTCCAGTACGCCTCCTCATAAGTCCGTGTCGCCGTCGTTTTGAAAGTGATCGCGTCAGGCAATGGCCGATCCGGCCGCAAAATAGATTGCAGTTTGTGGCGAACTCGCGTTGCCTCGCCGGCCGGGGCAGAGTGTGTCGGCAGACTCTTCAGCCAATCGTCAAGGGTTTCCTCCTTCGCCGTCCGAAGCATATGCCGCGCGAAACTCCGGGGGAGGGGTCGTTGTCCCAACGCTTTCCACGCATCGAAAAGCGTCACGATGTTGAGCGCGGTCTGGTGCGAGTAATGATCATGTGTGGTGTCGAAATATTTCAGAGCCGAGAGATAAACTTTTCGTCTTAGCGGTCTCGGATATAAATCTACCGGCCGCGCGAGATTGGGTCTTTCAATGGGGTACGCTGTCAGGTAGCCGAGCGGCGCATCGTCAACCAAGTCAATTTTTCCATGGTGAAGCGGCCTGAAAGCAACCAACGGGCGGTGCCAGTACACCTCATGCGATCCCACGCGCATCGCGGGAAATTGAAATCGATAACGGAAAATTCCGCCTTCGATCATCTCAGCCGCGGCTCGATCGATTTGTTTACGTGAGCCGTTCGGGCCGTCGAGCAGCAATTCCCCTTCATCGCTCCACAGCTGGCAATTCCGAGCCATCGGTTTGTCGTATAAGTCGATCGCGTCGAGCGACGTGCTGAAAAGGATCCGCGCCACCTTGTCCGCTTTGGTGCTCTTTGCCACTCCGTCTTCATATCGATGCACGCGATTCCAACGGTTGGTACGGTGATAGGTGTTGAGGAGTAGCTCTGCCTGCAATTCCGTTTCCTCCTTATCGCGTCTCGGTTCATGGAGCCAGCCGGATTGCGGCACGCGAATTCCGCCGGGCCCGTCGTGGCGGGCGACGAGCCGCTGGAGCGGCAATTGCAGGGCGAACGGCATCTGTTTCTGCAGGCGTTGATAGACTGGAATTCCCCAAAACACGAGGCTCCCCGGGAAAGGGAGCAAGTGCAATTTGCCATCAAGATACTTCTGTCTCACGACCGCCGGCAGGCTGCTAAATGGCGCAAAGGTCAAGAGATATTTTACGTCATCGAATGAAGAACGCTCGGTGACGACGAATCGCCGCGTCCAGGCCGGGAACGGTTCATCATTGAAATATGGAAAGTCGGGATTCAGTGGTGACGGCAGGATGCGAAACCCTGTCCGCATCAGCTGCGCGACACTCTTCACATGCTGACCGTACGCGGCGTGAAGAAGTTTCGCGACGAACGAAATGGCACGCTGTTCGGGGATTTCCTGTCCGGGGGCGGAGTAAAACGATTTCCAGAAGGCGCGCTCGGGCCCCTGTTCGCTGCCGCCGAAAAAGGTCCAGCGAACCCGTCCCATATCGTCCTGAGTTTTTGAGAGGGACACGGGGAGTAGAAGCACATAGCGTTCATGGTCAAGGTGTCCGGCGCGCGCGGCGATCTCGGCCGGCCAATACGGATTGTCCTTTAAATTCCTTCGCTGATGCCCGGCGATGTGATGAGCGGACATGCCGCCCCCCAGCTCAATCAATTGTCCGAGAATTTGTCCGGCAATATTCTCGAGTCCCGGCTTGAGTTCGTGCTCCTCCTCGATTTCAGACACATGCCAGCCATAAGGATCATCGTCCGAGAACAGCGAATCCATCGAGGAGTACGGGCCGCGGCCCAAACGGGGAGGCGGCATAAATTCGGAGTAGGCCGGAATGGGATAATTCCCCGCGCCCTTAAACCAGGGGTATCCATCGATCAGGCGCTTCCATCCGAATGCATCATCTTTACTCATGAAGTACTCCTCACTTGGGCCCGCCAATCCTCCGGTAGGGTCACGATAAGAATGGCGGTCCATCCTTGATCTACTCGGCGTGGAGATACTGAACCGGCAGCTCGAACAATCCAAAGTTAGCGAGTGTCGGGTTCAACCTCGATCTCTCTATAACCAGCCGGACCCGGTCGGTAGTCACCGGATTGAAACGAAGGAGTCTCTTGTAACCGACCGTGGTACCTTCTCTCAGTTTCTGCCACTCTTTTCCGTCCCAGTAGTCGATGCGGAATCTTCCTATCCGCTGGCCGACGGTTATCTCTTCCTGCAGCATGGCAACGTCGAACGTTTCCTTCTTCGGGAGAGAGAACACCAGCGACGAGGAGTCGGCGCCCGGCCCGGCTATCCAATATTTGCCGTCGCCAAACATCGACGAAACCTTCTCTTCTCCCTTTTTGCCGGCGATCTCGACGGTCGCTTTCGTCGCGTAGTCTTCTCGGAAAGTCTCCGATATGACCTTATGAAATCCCTCCAGCGACTTTATGTCGTATTGGGTCATCAACCCATCCTTATCCGGCGGCACGTTAAGGAGGAGGACCGAATTCCGGCCGACCGAGCTGAAGTAGATGTCGACAAGCTTGGCCACCGACTTTACCGCCGTATCCTCCGCCGCGTGGTAGAACCATCCCGGACGAATCGTGACGTCGGTCTCGGCAGGATACCAGAACAGTCCTTTCGCGCCGATCAGTTTGTCCCTGCTCCCGAGATCTTCACCCATCAAGTCGTGTGGACTGAAGACCTCGTCGACGGGATGCGACAAGCTCCGGAGTTGGTCTGCATTGAGCGAACTCAGGTCTATGGGAAGGACATCCCATTCTGTTTTTCTTCCGTAGCCGGATTCGGTACCTACCCACCGGATGTCCGGGCCGCCGATCGCGATCAAGGCGTTCGGCTGAAGCTTTCGAATAAGCCGGTAGTAAGCCTGCCAATCGTAGACCTGCTGCTTCGGATAGTCGCGGGCGATGCCTCCGTCAAACCAGACTTCCGTGATCGGGCCGTAATTCGTCAGGAGTTCAGTCAGCTGGTTTTCGTAGTAAGTGTTGTATGCCGGAGTCCCATAGGTCGGTTCTGCCTGGTCCCACGGCGAGAGATAGAGACCGACCTTCAGGCCATATTTGTGGCAGGCATCCACGAATTCGCGCACGACGTCTCCCTTTCCGTCTTTCCACGGAC
Organism: Bacteroidota bacterium; assembly: GCA_021785235.1. The sequence continues at coordinate 368 of JAJYGB010000051.1, read as the reverse complement.
TGTACTTCACGCTGTACTTCGTGTACTTGCTCGGCCACAGGCAAAAGCCGTCTTCATGCTTTGCAGTAAGAATTGCCATCTTCACGCCTGCTTCCTTGAGTACACGGGCCCACTGATCGCAGTTGAGCTCGGTGGGATCGAAGAGTTTCGGGCTGGCGGTCTTTTTGGCCCATTCGACTCCGGCGAAAGTATTCATCCCGAAATGAATGAACGCGTTGAATTCCATCTTCTGCCACGCAAACTGTTGAGGAGAGGGGACGACATGGGCGGCTTTAGCGACGATTTCCGCTTTGGTATCGTTCGGTCCGATCAGGGCGTAATTTTTCGCATGCTGAGCTAAGGCTCGGCCTTGGAAAGAGAGGAGGGAT
>JAJYGB010000005.1 GCA_021785235.1 Bacteroidota bacterium | reverse complement strand
ACCGGGCCGGCGAAGATGTTCAAATAAAGGGTATCATCAGAAAGAGAATCGCGGACAAATGGGTAGTACAGAAAGGGGTTCCGGTCATCATGACCGTAACCGACCCGATGGGTGAACAGGTAGCTTCGGATTCGCTGAGCCTGTCGGAATACGGGTCTTTCGATACGAGTGTAAAAATAAAACCGACCGCGCATCTGGGCTATTACGGCATCACGGTCTTCACCGCGGCAACCGGTCTCGAGTATTCAGGCGGCGATTATCAAGGGTACAATACACCCAAGGCCCCGAAGGGCATGGTCAGGGCCGCCGCGGACGGATTCCGCGTCGAAGCCTTCCGCCCCGCCGAGTCTGAAGTCAACGTCAGATTCATTCAGCCCGAGTATATAATGGGCGATACTGTCCGGGCGGGCGTTCTCGCACGCTACCTCTTCGGTGCTCCTATGAGAAATGATAAGGTTTCCTGGAAGCTGCGGGCCCTCCCCGACTACTACAATCCGCCCGGTCACGAGGGGTTCGCGTTCGGTCCGGTATGGTGGCAGGCAGACAGGAGCGAAGTCCTTCTCACCTCAGCGGACACTTCGCTTGACGAGCGCGGGATGTTATCTGTCTCCTACCCCGTTCAGGTCGGCAGACTGACGGGCACAAGGGAGCTCCTCCTCGAGGCGACGGCGACCTCGCCGAGCCGCCGGAGCGTAACCAGCCGCGCGAGCACCGTCATACACGGCGGACAATTTTACGCCGGCGTAAAGTTGGCGCGATTTTTCATCAAACATGGCGACACACTTCGATATGCCATCATAGCCGTACGCCCCGACGGCAGTATCTCGCCGGGAAACAAGATGACTGTTAAACTGGTGAAACGCCAATGGATATCCGTGCGCCGCGCGGAGGTGGACGGGAGGTATTTCTGGCAGACGGACCGGATGGACAGCACGATGCAGGAGTATGCGGTAACCTCAGGCGACTCGGCATTGAGTGAGGAGTTCATCCCGCCATCCGCGGGATACTACTACCTGACGGTCGACGCCAAAGACACACTCGGCAACTTCATCAATTGTGGGGATGATTTCTACGTCACGGGCTCCGGTTACGTGGCATGGGAGAGGTCCGACGACGACAGGATCGAGCTTGTCGCCGACAGGAAGGGATACAAGCCCGGCGACGTGGCGCGGGTAATGGTGAAATCACCTTACGAGAAAGCGCGCGCCCTCGTGACGATCGAGCGAGACGGGATCCTCGACCAGTGGACGACCGAGCTCGTCGGGAGCGCACCCGAAATCAGGATACCGATCACGGAAAAATTCCTGCCGAACGTTTTCGTGTCCGTCGTTCTTCTTCAGGGAAGGGTATCGGCGGAAGACGTGACGAATCGTCAGGAGGACGTGGGCAGACCTTCCTTCAAGATCGGTTACGTCAACCTCCCCGTTGACCCCGGGACCCACCATCTTAAAGTGACGGTGACAACCGACAAAGAAGAGTACCATCCCGGCGATTCGGTGGAAGTCACCATTTCCGTCAGGGACCCCGCCGGAAAAGGAACAAGATCGGAAGTCGTCGTCAGCGTCGCGGACATGGGCGTGCTGAACCTGATTAACTATGAACTGAGCGATCCTTTCCTCACTTTCTTCCACATGCGGCCGCTGGGAGTGTCTACTTCCGAAACAATCGTCCATCTCGTGGAGCAGCGGTCTTACGGCGAGAAAGGCGAAGACGAAGGGGGCGGCGGTATGTCGTTATCGGATATTCAGATGAGGGGCGACTTCAAGTTCACTGCTTACTGGAATCCGTCCGTGATAACAGATGACAGCGGAAGGGCGACGTTAAGGTTCAAGCTTCCGGACAATCTCAGCCGGTTCAAAGTCATGGCGGTAGCACAGACGATGGAATCCGAATTCGGCGCGGGAAATTCGACGTTTCGAGTTAACAAGGAATTCCTGCTCCAGGGCGCGCTCCCAAGGTTCGCGAGAGTCGGGGACGAGTTCAGCGCCGGAGTCGTGGCGATGAACTACTCGAAGGAAAAGAGCAAGGTCGTCGTGCAGGCTTCGGTCGAAGGCGATATCAGGATAAACGGGAAGACTACCGCCGAATTCGAGCTCGAGCCGGGCGAAAGCCGGGAGGTGCGCTTTGATTATTCGGCACCGCCGGAAGTCGGGTCGGCAAAGTTCAATTTCCAGGCTGCGATGGGGAGATTCACCGACGGGCTCACCATGACTATTCCGATAACCGTCCCAAGAATGAAAGAATCGGTGGCCCTGTACGAAAGCACGAAAGATTCGGCGTCCCAGGCTCTTGTGATTCCGCAGGCCATTTATCCGATGCTCGGCGAGATCCAGCTGACCGCCGCGTCCACCGCCCTCTGCGGCCTGGAGAACAGCGTCGATTACCTTTTCACCTATCCGTACGGCTGCCTTGAACAGCGTTTGTCGAGCGCCCTCCCGCTCATCTTCGGGGAACAATTCGTCAAGGCTTTCAACCTGCCGGCGCTCAAGGGCAAGGACCTGCGCCAGGTTGCGCAAAAAGTCATCGACGAGGTTCCTTCCTTCATGACGAGCGATGGCGGTTTCGCCTACTGGAAAGGGGACCGCTACAGCTATCCTTATCTCTCGGGCTACGCGCTCTACGCGCTTGCCGAGGCGAAACAGCGCGGATACTCGATCGACCGGCAAATGCTGAAGAGGGCGGTCGATTATTGCAGCGACTTCCTGAGAAAAAACCAGAACCAAACTCAATTCCCATGGGACGAACATTCTTTCCTCGCAACGAAGGCTATCATGGTTTACGCTCTCGCACTTCTCGACCACCCGGAGCCCTCGTATATCGAGCAATTGTTTACGCTGAGAGAGAAACTCCCGCTGTTCGCCCGGGCGTTTCTGCTCGAAGCGATCAACAGGACATCGAAAAATCCGGACATGGAGAGCACGATCATCGGTGAGCTGATGAACACAATAAAGATTGCTTCGACCACCTCTCACTTCGAAGAACCGAACTGGGAGGGATTGAGATGGGTCTTCAGCAGCAACACGAGGACAACGGCAATCATCCTCCAGGCTCTTATCGAGACAGGCAACCGCGACCCGTTCCTCGGACGTGTAGTACGCTGGTTGATGGAAGATCAGAAGACCGGGCGATGGCGCTCGACCCAGGAGAACATCTACGTGGTCAGCGCGCTTGCAGAATACTTCAACACATTCGAGAACGAGACTCCGGACTTCCGGGCAAAGATAAGAATCGCCGGGAGGGATGCGCTCGACGCAGTCTTCAAAGGGAGAGAACTTAAAACAACAAGCACCGAAGAATCACTCGACTCGTTCCAGAAAGGCAAGGAACTCCAGGTGCGGATCGAGAAGACAGGGCCCGGCCTGCTCTATTACGGAATACGGATGAACTACTACCCAACAAGAGACACGCTCGTCCGCGATGAGGGGATCGCGGTCATCAAGACCATATCCACCATCGACGGGAAACCTGTCGGGCAGAATTCTTCCGGAGACTACGTCCTTTCCGCGGGATCGATGTACAAGGTGACTTTAAGAATCGTCGTTCCTCAGCAGCGAAACTTCGTTGTCGTCGACGACCCTCTGCCGGCCGGAGCGGAGGCGGTTAATCTGACCTTCGATACTGAGAGCGGTTTTCTGGGACGGGACCTGAACACTGGAAACTGGGAAACCATGTACTGGAACGGAGGATTCAACCACGTGGAACAGCAGGACGATCGCGTGCTCCTCTTCGCGTCAACGCTTCAGGCCGGCGTACACGACTACTCGTACCTGGTGCGGGCGGCCACCTACGGAACGTTCAGGATGCCCGCGACCCACGCCGAAGAGATGTATGAGCCTGACGTGTTCGGCCAGACCGCGCAGAAGGCCGTCGTAGTCCGTTGAGTTATCCGCGTTCAATCATAATTGGACATCCATGGAAGAGCGGCGTGCTCCTGCTCGCCGTCTCTTTCATCGCCTCGGTATTCGTGCCGATCCCGAAGCAGGAACTCTCCCCTCTACCGGTAGTTTCGCTCAGAATAACGGACAGGAATGATGAAACCCTGAGAGAAGTCCTTTCGGACCAGGAAGGAAGAGCATACTGGCTCCGTCCCGACGAGATTCCCCCACAATTGATCAACGCGACGATCGCGGCTGAGGACAAATACTTTCACTTCCATCCCGGCATCAACCCACTCGCCATAGCGAGAGCTCTCTTTCAGGATGTAACCGCCATGAGACTGGTTTCCGGCGGTTCGACCATAACACAGCAGGTGATTAGAAATATTTATCACGAAAAAAGAAGTGTGTTCGGTAAGATCGTCGAAGCCTGGCTGGCACTGAGGCTGGAAAGGACGATCTCAAAAAGCGAGATACTCGTTCAGTACCTCAACCGCGTCCCGTACGGCAACGGCACGTACGGAGCTGAAGCCGCCTCACGTCTGTACTTCAGAAAACCGGTCTCCCATCTCTCGATCGCGGAAGCGGCTTTTCTCGCGGCGATGCCGAACTCGCCGACCGGTTCGAATCCATACAAGGCATTCCACAGGGCGAAGAGAAGACAGCAGTTCATATTAAAAAAGATGGAGGAAGAGAGGCTGATCACGGAGGAGCAGTACAAGAGAGCCGCCAATGAACCGATAATGCTCCAGGATCCCGGAAGAGGCTTCAAGGCACCGCACTTTACCGACATGATTTTGAATTCGATTCCCCCCGGCGAGCGTTCCAGAATCTCCGTCATTAAGACGACGCTCGATTACAACATCCAGAAGGCGGTCGAGGTTTTGCTGAAGGGGCATATCTCGATGCTGAAAAAGCTTCACGTGACGAACGGAGCGATTGTGGTCATCGACAACGCCACATGCGATGTCGTCGCACTCGCGGGATCCGTGGACTACTTCGATTCACTTCGGGACGGGCAATTCGACGGGGCGATTGCCAGAAGACAGCCCGGTTCGGCGTTGAAGCCGTTTGTCTACGGCCTGGCACTCGAGTCGGGTATGACCGCGGCGGATATTATCCCCGACATACCTTTCGCCGCGCCGACACGGACCGGATCTTTCATCCCGCAGAACTACGACAAGACATTCCACGGACCGGTACGTTTGCGGACCGCGCTTGCATGCTCGTATAACGTGCCCGCGGTGCGCGTCGCGCAGGCGGTGGGCGTCGACGCCGTCCTCGCCAGGTTGAGGGAATGCGGGCTGGCTTCGCTCGACCAGTCGGCCTCGCATTACGGTCTCGGCGTCGTGCTTGGTGACGGCGAGGTTACACTTCTCGAGCTGACGAGAGCCTATTCCATGCTCGCGCGCGGCGGAATTTTCCTGCCGGACAGGACGATCCTCAGCTACAGGGATATAGCTGGAAACTCGCACGAGTTTGTTTCTGCGGACAGTTCAGAATTCGGCGGAAGCCCGAGGACGGTCTACTCCCCGCAGGTCGCGTATATCCTCGCGAATATCCTGAGCGATGAAGACGCGAGAGCACCTGCTTTCGGTTTCAATTCACCGATAAGTCTTCCCTTCCCCTGCGCGGTGAAGACGGGTACTTCGAAAGATTACAAAGACAATTGGACCGTCGGTTTTACTCCGAGGTGGACCGTCGGCGTCTGGGCCGGAAACTTCGACGCAACACCGATGCGCACCGTCTCGGGCGTCACTGGCGCAGGACCGATCTTCAGAGACGTCATGCTTTATCTCGAACAGAATGGCAGGTGGCTCCGCTTCCAGCAGCCCGACGGGATTGTCAC
>JAJYGB010000057.1 GCA_021785235.1 Bacteroidota bacterium | reverse complement strand
GATATTCCAATCTATTGCCGCGAAGGTTGAAGATGGCACACCGTGCTGCGACTGGGTCGGCAGCGATGGAGCCGGGCATTTCGTCAAGATGGTCCATAACGGCATAGAATACGGCGACATGCAGCTCATCACTGAAGCTTACCAGATCATGAAAGAACTTCTCGGCATGAGCGCCGGAGAGATGCATGAAGTGTTCAAGAAGTGGAACACCGGAGATCTCGACAGCTACCTGATAGAGATTACAAGGGATATTCTGGCATACAAAGACACCGACGGCAAGCCGCTCGTGGATAAGATACTGGACACCGCGGGCCAGAAGGGAACGGGAAAGTGGACGAGCGAGACCTCTCTCGATCTCGGGATCCCGCTGACGCTTATAAGCGAAGCTGTCTACGGGCGATGTCTCTCGGCGATCAAAGAAGAGAGAGTCGAGGCGTCGAAGGTTCTGCACGGGCCGAAGCCGTCTTTCACCGGCGACAGGCAGGCGTTCCTCAACGATCTTGAGAAGGCGTTGTACGCGTCGAAGATTGTGTCGTACGCGCAGGGTTTCACGCTCTTGCGCGCCGCAGCGGCGGAATATAAGTGGAATCTCAACTACGGTCCGATCGCGCTCCTCTGGCGAGGCGGCTGCATCATCCGGAGCAGATTCCTCGGAAAGATAAAAGAGGCGTTCGACAAGAACCCAAACCTGAGCAACCTTCTGCTTGACCCGTTTTTCAAGGGGAAGATTGAGCAGTCGCAGGAAAGCTGGCGGCGAGTCATTTCCACTGCCGTCATGAACGGGATTTGGGTGCCGGCTTTTTCGACGGCGCTGAATTACTTCGACGGTTACCGCAATTCGCGTCTCCCGGCGAATCTTCTCCAGGCGCAGCGCGATTACTTTGGCGCGCACCAGTACGAGCGTGTCGACAAACCGCGCGGAGAGTTTTTCCACACGAACTGGACCGGCCACGGCGGCGATACTGCGTCGTCGACTTATCTGGCATGAGGTTGGGCAACTTTACATGCCCTTTTTATCTCCTTGATGTTTTGTGTTTGTTTGGAGCTTGTGAGTTGGAGCTTGGAACTTCTCACAGGAATAGAATACCAAGATAACCAAATAGGAATTCTATATGAGTAATGATCTAAATGTACCGCAAAAGGGTGCGCTCGACTTTGTATCTCTCGGCGCGCTGGTGCACAGGCTCGATCCTGGCATAGTACCCTTCAGGAAAGCGACGGAGTGTAAGATCCACGTGAGCGGCGGTGAGTTCAATGTGGCCGCGAACCTGTCGGACTGTTTCCAGCTTAACACCGGGATCGCCTCGGCGATGGTGGATTATCCGATCGGCGATTTGATCGCCGAGCGGGTAAGAGCTATGGGCGTCAGACCGTTCTACAAGCGCTTCAAACACAACGGGGTCAACGGCCCTAACATGGCGACAGTCTACAGCGACATGGGACACGGCATAAGACCTCCCGTGGTGTTTTACAACCGTGCAAACGAGGCGGCGGCCCAGCTAAAACCCGGTGACTTCGACTGGAAAACGATCTGTGCGGGCGGAGTCCGCTGGTTCCACAGCGGCGGGATTTTCGCGGCGCTTTCCGAGACTACCGGCGAAGTCATCATCGAAGGAATGAAAGCCGCGAAGAAGGCCGGGGCGATAGTCAGCTTCGATCTTAATTTTCGCGAGAAGCTCTGGAATATCTGGGGCGGGCAGAAGAAAGCGGTGGAAGTCGTCGCGCGAATCGTCGAGAACGTCGACGTGCTCGTCGGCAACGAAGAGGATCTGCAGAAGGGGCTCGGGATACCCGGCCCGGAAGTTTCCGCGAAGTCGAAGCTCGATCCGAGCACTTTCTTCGGCATGATCGACAAGGTTGTGGCGAAGCATCCGCGGGTGAAGGTTGTGGCGACTACGCTGCGCGAAGTACACTCGACGAACCACCACGGCTGGGGAGCGGTAGCCTGGGTCAACGGAAAGACTTACGCATCGCCCACCGTCGACCTCAACGTCCTCGACCGCGTGGGCGGCGGAGACGGATTTGCCTCCGGGTTTTTCTACGGATTGCTGACAGGTGAGACTCCCGAAGAAGCGGTGAAACTCGGCTGGGCACATGGAGCCCTGCTGACCACCTTCCCGGGTGACACAACCATGGCAACTGTCGACCAGGTCCGCGCATTCGCAAAGGGAGGCTCGGCAAGAATTCAACGGTAATTGTATCTCAAGCCGAGGTTTGGTCAATCAAACCTCGGCTATATTCATTGAATTGAAGGTAGTGAATCGGCTTGAATATTAGTGAAGATATTTCACGCAAAGTCCGCAAAGTGGTCGCAGAGTACGCGGAGAAAAGTGTAAAATCCCTTTCCGTTCTCTGCGATCTTATTTCTCGGCGATCTCTGCGTGAAACCTAAATGAGTCATTGCCTGAATTGAATCTCTGATTTACCCTCCCTATTTTATCTCCGTCAGTGTAATGGGCTTAAATCTCTTGCGGTATGCCGTAGCACCTGCCTTGAATTAATTCTTTCAAGAATAGAATTATACTCAAAGTTCGAAAGCGGGTGAGGTGTCGTGCCGAAACGGCTTTCTCAACAGATAATCATCTCTCTAACGATCATCGTCATGCTCGTGTCCGGAATTTCGGGCTACATCAGCCTGAAGAACCAGGAGCGGCAAATCCTTGACGCGATGATCAACGGGGCGGACCAGCTTTCCAGGGGAATCGCGAGTGCTACCTGGCACGCAATGCTTGCCGACGACCGCACCGCGGCATACGAGGTAATGCAGACCATCGCGGCGAATCCGGGAATCAGCCGGATCAGGATCTTCAATAAAGAGGGGCGGGTGATGTTCTCTACGAAGGCGGTCGACGAGAAGCAGGTGAACAAGAATGCCGAGGCATGTGCCATGTGCCACTCCTCTTCGCTGCCGCTTGTGAACATCGACGCCTCCTCGCGCTCGAGGATTTTTCGAGCGGCCGACGGAGACAGGCAGCTTGCAATGGTCACGCCGATCTATAACGAGCCTTCCTGCAGTCAGGCTCCGTGCCACGCTCACCCGGTGACGACAAGCGTGCTCGGTGTACTGGATGTCGCATTCGATCTGAAACCTCTGGACACGGAGCTCAATGCGGCGAGAGCCGCAGTCCTCGCCGTTACCGGCATTCAGATTATCTTGATCGGGCTTTTTATTGTCTTTTTCACGCGCCGCTTCGTCGATAGGCCGATAAACCAGCTTATTGCTGGAACGCGGGCCGTAAGCCGGATGGAACTTGACCACGTCGTCGAGATCACTTCGAGTGCGGACCTCGGCGAACTCGCGCACGAGTTCAACGTGATGAGCGAGCGGCTGAATAAGGCGATGGTGGAGCTGAACCAGGCGACTCAGGATCTGGAGCTGAAGGTCCAGGAGCGGACGAAACAACTCGAAGTCGCTCATCAGAAATTGCTTCAGAGCGATCGCCTCGCGTCTCTCGGCCAGTTGTCCGCGACCGTCGCGCATGAAATAAACAACCCGATCTCCGGCGTGCTTAACCTCGCGATGCTCCTCGACAGGATAATGAAGGCGGACGGCATACCGGCGGATCGGGTCGCGGAGTTCAGAAAGTACCTGGGTCAGATAATTGACCAGACTACCCGTGTGGGAAGAATCGTGTCCGATCTTCTGGCTTTCTCGAGAAGATCGAAGCCCCAGAGTAAAACCGTCGATTTGAATTCGGTTATTAAGAGCACACTAATGATACTCAGGCATCGGCTGGAGCTGGGAAATCTCGTCCTCGAGCTTCATCTGTCCGATTCGCTGCCTCCCGTCGAATGTGACGGATCTCAGATGCAACAGGTAATAATAAACCTCGTCTTAAACGGGGCGGAGGCGTGTCAGAACAAGGGACAGGGGAAAATATCGATAACGACGAGGCAGGCGAACGAATCGATGATCCTGGAAATATCCGATACGGGGGACGGGATACCGAAAGAATTTCTGTCGAAGATCTTTGACCCGTTTTTCACTACGAAGGGAGAAGTGAAAGGCACGGGGCTCGGCCTTTCTGTCGTCTACGGTATCGTGGATGCGCACGGCGGAGACATCGAGGTGGCCAGCGTTGCCGGTGAAGGAACGACTTTCAAGGTGACTCTTCCGATTAAGAAGAGACAGGACCAGGCGGAACAGTCTGCGGTATCGCCGGGACAGCACGGTGTCAACTCGTAATGGGGAAGATATATGTGTCCCCGGTTGGAGGGGTGAACGACGAGATAATGAACATGATAGCGCGGCATATCGGAGAAATGTTCGGTTTCGAAGTGGAGATGTACACTTCCTTTCCCGAGCCCGACTACGCGTTGGACGGGAGGAGGGGGCAGTACAGCTCCGCCCTGATCCTGCGGAATCTCGCGCGGGTTTGTCCTCCTGACGCCGTCAGGTTCCTCGCGATAACGGAGGCAGACCTGTTCATCCCGATGGTCACTTTTGTTTACGGGCAGGCGCAGCTTTCGGGAAGGACCGCGATAGTCTCGCTTGCCAGGCTCTCGCAGGAATTCTACGGGCTCCAGCCGAACAAGGAACTTAAAATCCGCCGGGCGAGAAAAGAAACAGCGCACGAACTCGGGCACACGTTCGGCCTTGTGCACTGCCGGGATAGGGCATGCCTTATGTCGCTCTCGACGGAAATACTTCAGATCGACGTGAAATCTGGAGACTTTTGTGCCGGCTGCTGGGCAGTCCTCGAAGAGACGCTTACGAGACTGAGAAAAGAAACCAGGAAGAACAAAGTCGTGGAGATACGAAGATGAAAACGCAATGGGAAATACTTGTCGTAGATGACGAAGAAGTCATGCGAGAATCGCTGGTGGCCTGGCTTCGTGAAGACGGTTACGGCGTCGACTCCGCCGCTTCGGGAAATGCGGCTATCAACAGGGCGAAGGAAAAGGATTACGCCATCTATTTCATAGACCTCAAGATGCCCGGTGGTATGGACGGCATCGAGACGATGATGGAGATTAAGAAAATCCATCCGGACGCCTCGATAATCATCATTACTGCCTATGCGACTGTCGACACCGCGATCTCTGCCATGAAGGAAGGGGCGCAGGAGTATATCGTAAAGCCGTGCAATCCCAAGGAGATATCCATTCTGGTCGAGCGCATAATTAAAGTGAAAAATCTCCAGCGCGAGAATATGATCCTCAGGAAGAAGCTCACCAGGCAGTACAGCTTTCATGACATAATCAGCAAGAATCCGAAAATGCACGACATCTTCGAGCTTGTGCAGGAGGTGTCGAGCCTGAGAAGTACCGTCCTGATCCAAGGCGAGAGCGGGACGGGAAAGGAATTGATAGCGAGAGCCATTCATTATTCCGGGGACAGGTCGTCGAAGCCATTCGTCGGTGTATCATGCGCGGCCCTTGCCGAGACTCTCCTCGAATCCGAGCTGTTCGGTCATGAGAAGGGAGCGTTCACCGGTGCGGTGGTGCAGAAGAAGGGAAAGTTCGAGCTTGCAGACGGCGGAACGATTTTTCTGGACGAGATCGGAGATATCTCACCGAAGCTGCAGATGGATCTGCTGCGCGTACTGCAGGAGCGGAGTTTTTACAGGGTCGGCGGCAGCGAGGAAATAACGGTTGACGTACGCGTCATTGCGGCCACCCACAGAGATCTTTCCGCAGCAGTTGCCGAGGGGAGTTTCCGTGATGATCTTTACTACCGACTTAACGTCATAAATATTCAGATCCCTCCCCTCCGCGAGAGACGCGAAGACATACC
>JAJYGB010000133.1 GCA_021785235.1 Bacteroidota bacterium | reverse complement strand
TTGTGTGACTTACGATACTCTTTCCCCTCGGTGTAAAGTCGACGGGATTAAACTTCAGCCCCGGAAGTTCGAGCGAATTCAGTGAATCGGCAAGCTTCATCTTATCCACAAACGGCGCGCCTATAAGCCTGAAGGGAGATTCGGTTCCCCTCCCTTCGCTTACGTTCGTTCCTTCGATCAGCGCTGTTCCAGGGTAAACTGCCGCGGTATCGATTGCCGGAATATTGGGCGATGGCGGAAGCCAATTGAGCCCAGTCTCGTCGTACCACATCGACCGCGAATAATTTTCCAGCTTCATCACGGTCAAATCAAGATCAAGATGCTTTTTCGCGAGGTACTCCCGCCGAATCAACCCCGCGAGTTCGCCTGGAGTAAGGCTGTACAGCACCGGGATTGGAAGCATCCCCACAAACGACCTAACTTCATTATTCAGAACTGGCCCGTCGATCATGTGCCCCGGAAGTACCAGCGGGCGATCCAGCAGCACAAGGGGTATATCATTTTCAGCCGCCGCCTCCATGACCAGGGCGAGTGTGCTTATGTAAGTATAGAACCTGACGCCCACATCCTGAATGTCGTATATGAGTACATCTATTCCGCTAAGCATAGTCACATCAGGCTTATTATGATCGCCATAAAGCGAATAGACCTGAACGCCTGTCTTTGGATCCACCTCGTTCTCGAGATGCTTGCCTGCTGGAGCATCGCCCCTTATCCCATGTTCGGGGGAAAAGAGGGCTTTGATCGACACGTCGTTACCCGTTCTCAGAACATCGACTATGTGTTCCCCTTCCGGCAGAACGCCGCTGTGATTTGTGATTATGCCGACTTGCTTACCGGCGATGAGCTCTCGCTCCGAACCCATCAGCCGTTCGCAGCCGAGCTTTACTCTTCTTTCCGCCACCTGTGCTTCTCCTATTTTGAATCCCGCAATCAATTGAAAATAATCTGCATGTCGTCCAATCTCGGAACGCGAACCGTTTTCACTCATTCGTAGAATCGAATACTTCGAACTCATAAATGGAGTAACTCGAAATTGCCGGAGAACCTTTTGTTCCATTGAGCCGTAAGTATCGGGCTTTTATTGCTCCGAATTTTATCCTTTCTGTTCCACCAACGCCTTTCGTCTCATTCAAAATTGTTTTCCATCTTCTGCCGTCGGCAGAGACCTCAAGTTTAAAATCTATGCCGTAGCCTTTTGCCCAATGGATAACGACTTCATTGAAGTGCCGAGGACGTTTCAAGTCGAGTTGAAACCATTGAGGGTCTAACCCCTTGTCGGCTCCCCATAGAGCAGCTGACGCCCAACGCGTGTACATCTTCCCGTCGACGGCACTCGAAGGTCTGAAGTCAGGACCGTTCTTAGCGCTTGATGACGCGGTCGCGCGCGCGTGGAGCGCGAGGTTGATGGGAGCCAGGATGGTTCCCTTTCTCAAAAGATGCAGGACGACCAGCGAGTACGGAGGTACCTTCTCAATAAATTTGTCCGCTGCCCGTGGCAAGTCTCGCGATTCATCAAGCTTGTGGCTATCGTCAAGTATCCATCCTGTCATTTTCGATTCAGGCTGGAAATCAATCAGATCGATTTCTACGTTCTTTGTCCGCCTCGCGTCTTTGTTGATTAAAATAATCGCAAGTGTGTCCGCAGCATAAGTAGCCGCGTACGCGGATAACGACGGATCGGAAGAGACGCACCGTACCACCTCGCTGCCGAACAGGCGGGTGTAAGCCGGGAACACGTAGTAGCTGTAACTCGGCGTGTTCTTCCCATCTTCCGATAATATCCCGTAATCGCCCTTCCCCGGTGGGTACGAGTTGTGCAGCGCCCAGAAGCAGGAAATTTTCTCGCCGAGTTCTGCCATGGTTCCGAGAAGATCTCCGGTCCATAGCGCGTTCGCGATGGAGAGCGTTATCGGTCCCGGCCTGCTGTTGACGGAGTTGTAGCCGACGTCGGCGATCCACATCGTATCGGCTCTTTCCAACCCGTGTGCAGGATCAACCAGCGGGAGTGTCTCCTGCAACGCATGGCGGATTGCATCGTAATCTCGGCGGTAAGTAGCCAGACTTGCGAAGAGCGAATCGGGATATTCTTCCTTGTCAGTCAGCGGGTAGTAAGAAAAAGTTACTATGTCGATGTAATTGCCTGCGGCCTTCAGCACACGGCAAGTCCAGTCGTTAGGATCATCCGAAGGCTTGACATCAGCGGCGATCTTAATAGTCGGATCGACAGCCTTCATCGCTTTTGCAAACTCAATAAATCGCTTCGCGTACTTTTCGGGCGTCGTGTGTCCGGCCGCCCATGCTCCCCATTGCTCGTCGCCAACCTCCCAGTATTTTATATCGTAATCTTTGACCCTGTTGCAATACCTAACCCATTCGGCCGCGAGGGAGGGGGGCTCATTGAAGTTCACGGTAATAAATCCCTGAGCGCCGATGGTTCTAAGGAAAGCCGCGTACTCGTCTGTGTTCATTTCTCCGGCGCTGTTTTCGGGACTGTTCCAAATGTAATGGTCGGCGTCATTACCGCCGGGATACTTCAGCATCGTGAAGCCCGCTTCCTTGACCTTCCTTATCGCATCCCGGTCGCAGTCTAGGAGCATGTCCCTCGCCGGACCCGGAAAAAGATCTTCATCCCACCTCGCCACATTCAATCCGTAAAGGTACGGACTCACCCTGGAAACAATCGTCCCCGCATCCACTTTCACTTTCACGAGGCTGGACTTCAAGTGGGACGCATGTTCAAAGGCCCGTTCGGACGGAAGCGTTGAACTGTTGGAAGGTGAAGAAGTCGCGCCAAATCCAGCGACGCTTTGAAGCATAACTGAAAAATAAACCGCCATAAGAATCAAACCAGATACGCTTCCGTTTGCCCTCGAACGCCGATCTATACCCCTGCCAAGGCTAACCTTCACGTTTTTCGTTCTTCCTTTCCACGACTTTCTTATTCGCTTTCGACAGGAGGGACCTGAGATCCTGGATACCGTAGAACGTGATTCCCGCAGCCACCGCGAAAAAGGCGAGAGTGGAGATACCGTACATGATGATCCAAACAATGCTCGCTTCAGACATACGATTTACCTCCAGCTTCGTCATCATAATAAGACTTCGGCAGTTGTACCGGCGGGCGCGTATTCTGGGTCAGCAGCGAGCCGATCACCATGCCCGCCGCCGCGAGCACGAAGCTCAGGAACCCGGAGACATTGACGTTAATAAGAAAGTGGAGTCCCTTGGGAAGCGTGTCCTGAAATTGAGAAAGCACCAGGAAGGCGGCAGGGGCGACGGCGCCGAGCGCGAGGCCGGAGTACGCTCCCACTATGTTCGCCTTTTTCCAATAGAGTCCGGCAGTCACGCAAGCGAAAGCTCCCGCCGCATACATCGCGCCGGTAAGCGAAAGGTATTGAAAGGCGGTCGACGGGAGCTGGTAGAATAACCCGAACACCAGCATGAATATTCCTATCGCGCCAGCGACGATCCTCGTCATGGCTACGTTAGCCTTGTCCGACATCGGTGATTTCAGGAGAGGGGCAATGATATCTCTCGTAGCCACAGTGCTCCATGCAAGGAGGTACGCGCTATAAGTCGACATGGATGCGGCGAGCATGCCCGCCACCATCAGCCCAAGCAGCCCTGACGGGACAAGCGTACCGAGAAGTCTCGGCATGGCGACCAGCGAATTGATCTTCGGACCAAACATTGCCAGCGCGGCGACCCCCCAAAGCATCGGGATCATATATCTTCCGGCCAGTGTGAACCCACTAAAGAGGAACACTTTCCTGCCCACCTCCGGAGATTCCGAAGCAAACGACTTTGAAACGGCAGGCTGATTCAAAGCCGACAACGCGATACTTCCGACAAGCATCCAAAATATGAAGACCCAGCCGAACTGCGGATTGGTTATCGGATCGACGCCATCTTTCCCATACTGTGTTACGACGGTATGGGCGATAGAAGCCATGCTTACCTTCGACAGCACGAATATCGTCGCGATGAGCATGCCGAATGAAAGGACCACGAATTGAATGAAGTCTGTTATCACAACCGAAAACATCCCGCCGAGGATCGTGTAGCTGACGACGATGATGAGCATTATCACCATGACGACAGCCTTTTCCTTCTCGCCAAGTCCCATCGTTTCGGTCAGGAAAATCCCGTCGAATCTGAGGAAGACGCCCATGTTGAGTACGCCTCCGACGAAAAGGAGGACTCCGCCGAGCCATCTTACCGATTTGTCGTATCGAAGCTCATAGAATTCCGGGATCGTGATTACCTTCAAACGTCTCAAGCCTGAGACAATGAACCCGGTCTTTCCGATAACCATGTAACCGAACACGCCAATCAATCCGAGTATGAAACAAGAGAACCCCGTGAGATAGCCGAGCTGACCAAAGTACATAAAAGTCACGACCCCGATTTCAGTGGCGATGAGAGTCGCCGAACCGAGTGCGACTTTCACCTTTCTTCCGGCAACGTAATACCCCTCCATGTTCTCCACATATCTTCTCGCTCTCAGTCCGATGTAGACCGTGCCTGCGAGGTAGACCACAAGGATCACCCAGTCAATGAGATGGAAGTTCATGTCTCCTCATCTGGTTATAGTCCACCCCACCGGCCGGAGCTCTGCGCGGTTCATTCAATACCCGCGGCGCCTGTTAGAAAACGCACTGACTACTTCAGCTCCTTCAGCATAATCTCATATCGTCTGGTGACCTTAAGTCCGCGTCTGTAATAAAAATCCTTGGCGTGACCGTTGGCCCAAGCGAGCCAAAGGTTCTGAATCCCTTTTTCTTTCATCTGAAGCGCCGTGCGGTCATACAGGCACGTGCCGACTCCCATGCCGCTCAGCGACTGGTCGATGGCAAACGGCCCGAAGTGTTCGTTCTCATAATGGCTGAATCCGACAACACGGCGGTCCTGCACTGCCACGAGTATGCGATTGGTATTGGGATCATGTCTCAATTCCTCAAACGCGACCCTGAAAAGGTCACCTGGATAGTTGGTCCCCAGAAAATTGAGGAGCCCGGAAATATACATCGGTTCGAACACACGAATACTGATCCCTCTCGCGTCGAGGGACTTACTCGCTTCTTCGCCTTCGGCGGAAATTTCGAAATCAAGGAGCGATCGCCGCATGCTGTATACTCTCTCGAATCGCCTGTAACCGAGCTTTCGGAGAAGAGTGTGGCTCTCCGGGTAGGAGTCAAGGTCGATCCCAGGAGCAAAATAGTTTGGAGTATAGGACGACACGTACACCGCCGTAACGCCCACGCTCTTCAGGAAAGATTCAGATGCCTCGATGAGCTTTTCTCCAAGGCCCGATCTGCGGAAATCAGGGTGGACAAAGAAAACCGTAATCCATCCCGTGCCCTGTTCCAGACCTGCCCCGTAATATGGATGCTTCCTTCGAAGGGCCACGGAAAAACCAACCGCGCGTCCTCCGGAGAAGGCTACCAAACAACCGCGCGGATCAAAATTTTCATCGAGGAGAATTTTCCTGCGGAAAATGTCAGTCGTAATCGGATCACGAACGAGACATTGATTCCACAAATCTATGACATCAGCTTCCTCTTTGCCTCCAAACGTCTCGATTGTGGGAAGCTTATTTGTATTTACTTCATTGGGGGACGTTGCAGTCCGCGTCTTCACGGTTCCAGGCTTTTCCATCTGACTTTCTTCTCGAAGTTGTCAATGTCGAAGGTTTCAGCGTAACGGAATCCGCCTTCCGCTCCGCGAACTGTAGCAAGAGCTTTATA
>JAJYGB010000561.1 GCA_021785235.1 Bacteroidota bacterium | reverse complement strand
TCACCAAGATTTTTGACAAGTTCTACCAGGTCAACAAGGATAAGCAGCAACAGCAGGGAGCCGGGCTCGGACTTTACATTGCCGGCAACATCGCCAAGATCAACAACTGCACGCTCGACATTTCTTCATCTGAAAACGACGGAACAAAAGTAACCCTATCAATCCCCACGCGGTAATGATGTTACGAGGGATCATTGTCCTATCCCTTATACTAGTAACGTTCTCCGGACTTCGGGCCCAGGACTCTACCGGCTCGTACCTCCTCCGCAAAATCATCATCGAGGGAAATAAGATCACCAGGAACTACGTCATCCTCCGCGAGCTGCCGTTTGCGGAAGGAGATACAGTTAACCAGAGTGAACTTAAATATGGCCGTGAGAGGCTTTACAGTACAGGCTTGTTTACAAGGGTGTCGTTTCAACCTGAGCCGGTTGGCAAGAGAGACATGGACCTCCTTATATATGTCGAGGAGGCTTGGTACATATGGCCTTATCCGGTGGTCGGCTTCCAGGACAGGGACTGGAGGCACCTCTATTTTGGAGCGGGAATCCAGGACCAGAATTTCCAGGGGCGTGAGGAGCGGCTCGCAGGCTCGTTCGCGCTTGGATACGATCCGTTTGCCTCGGTTAGCTTCAGCGACCCCTACTTCGGCCCCGGACGCAACTACACATTTTCAGCAGAGGGAAGTTATTCATACGGTCAGAACTTCGGCGTGCAAACCGGAAGCGCGAGCGGGCAATTCAGAGACAGCTTCGGTAATCTCAAATTGGAAGTCGGGAGAAGATTCGGCTATTATTCCACTCTGACTTTGGGCGCGGCTTTTAATTACGTCGCGAAGGATGCCGACACGACTAACCTTGTTCTCTCACCCACCGGCACCGATATGTTCCCTTCGCTGAATGTCTCTTATACGTACGATTCTAGAAATCTAAAAGTCTTTGCCACGCGGGGCGCCTATGTCTATCTCGCACTCGCGAAATATGGAGTTGGCGAAAGCCTGGTTAATTTCGGCAGGCTGTCGCTCGATGCGAGCGGCTTTTTGAGCCCTTCAAGCATGCTGACGATCGCGGCCAGAGTTCACGCGAACTTGTCTGAAGGTCCGCGGATCCCGCCGTACAACCACGTTTTCCTCGGATATAATGAGCGCATTCGGGGAATGTTCAATACGGTGTCCGAAGGTGAAAGCATTGTCGGCGCGAACCTGGAGTTGCGCATCCCGATCATCAAGCAGATGTATTTCGATATCCCAGACGTTCCATTCAGGCAATACTTATCGAACCGCATCGGTTTATATTGGGCTTTCTTCGTGGATGCCGGAGAGACTATGAGCAAGCGGCTCAATTTCAATAACAACGCCGCCCTTTATGGCTACGGCGGCGGCCTTTGCTTTCTCCTCCCGTATGACAGCGTTGTGCAATTTGACTACGCACGCGGGAACGACAGGCTTTGGGAGTTTATTCTTGACTTCGGCGTCACGATATAATGGAACAGTTCATATTCAATAAGGATAACCTCGGGAAGGATACCTCCGGCAATCCGACGCTTTCGATAGACGGCGACGAGAACTTTCATCTCTCGAGAGTCCTAAGAATCAGAACGGGCGAAAAAATACTCGCGACCGACGGTGCGGGAAAAACTCTGCTCTGCGTGGTGAGTTCCATGGGGAAGGATTCTTCCCTTTGCCAGGTGCTTGAAGAGTATGACGACCTGAATTCTCCTCGGCGTGAATTTTGTGTTGCCATGGCTTTGTTGAAACCCATGTCGAAGATCGAGACTGCTCTGGAGAAATGCACGGAACTCGGCACGCGTAAATTTCTGTTATTCTATTCAGAGAGGAGCGAGAAGCTGAGCCCGAGACCTGAACGCTTGCAGGCCATCGTCAAAGCGGCGGTCAAGCAATCTCTCCGCAGCAGGATTCCTGAAGTGGTATTCCTTGAAAATCTGAAAGAGGTCGTTGCAAGGAGTGTGAATTACGGCGCGAAGATCGTCTTCCACGAGAAGGCGGAAGTCACTGCCGCGGACCAATTGGCCGGAACGTCACCCAGCAAATCCATCATCGCTCTTGTAGGCCCTGAAGGCGGATTCTCGGACAACGAGATCGCCTATCTGATTGAAAACGGATACGCAAGTCTCTCGCTTGGCAAGGGCCGACTGAGATCAGAGACGGCCGCGATCTCCGCGGCTACGCTGCTTTCTTCTTTTTAACCGATTCGCGGATATTACTCCGAATCAATTTTAGAATAGTTTCACCCTATCAATTGTGAAAAATGAAACAAGAAATCGAAAAAGACTACGACCAGAATAAAGACGCGCCGCTGCATCGCGACATACGTGAGCTCGGCGCCATCCTCGGAAAAGTGCTCATCGAACAGGAAGGGAAGGAATTCTTCGACCTTGAAGAGCAACTCCGTCTTCTCACCAAATCGCTGCGCTCCAAGTATGCGGAGAAAACCAAATCCGAGATAGATAAACTCATCGACTCACTCGATATCGATAAGGCGAACAAAATTGTCCGGGCATTTTTGTTCTACTTCCTTCTCAGCAACACGGCGGACGAGGTGCACAGGATCCGAAGACAGCGAGCCCACGCGCTTACCGATGCCACGCCACAGAGAGGCTCTATGGAAGAGGCCTTCATCGAGCTGGCTAAAGAGGGACATAACGTCGACTTCGCTAAAGAGATCCTCGCGATGACCACCGTCATCCCGGTTTTCACCGCTCACCCCACCGAGGCGACGAGACAAACGGTGCTCAGGAAGGTGCTCAACATAAGCGAGCTTCTTCTGAAGAGAGAAATATCGACGCTGACTCCCGACGAACTCGCGGACCTTAGACAGCGGCTCCACGCCGAGATCACGCTCCTCTGGCAGACGAACGAAATCCGCATGAACAGGGTGACCGTCTACGATGAGATCAGGCGGGGACTATTTTTCTTCAGCCAGATACTGTACGATACCATTCCGATGTTCTACCAGAGGCTTAACAGGACGCTGCGGGGAGTTTATCAAACGGAGATAACTTCGCCAGTCATCCTAAAATTTGGATCATGGATCGGCGGCGACCGCGACGGTCACCCGTTTGTAACCGCGGGCGTTACACGGGCCGCTATTACGCTTCAGAGGAAGCAGGTGTTGTCCCTTTACCTGAAAGACATGGATATACTCTTCGAAGCCATGAGCAGTTCCACGCGCATTGTCGGCGCCTCCGGTGAGCTGATGCGGTCAGTAGAGAGCGATAAGGAAAACCTGGCCGATCAAATAACGGAAGAAGATTTGAAAGACCAGTCCGAGATATACCGGGTCAAGGTCTTTTTGATGTACAACAAGTTGAAGAACACGCTCAATGAAAGCGGCTACGGCTACCGGTCGGCGTCGGAATTCATAAGAGATCTGGAGCTCGTCTACGACAGCCTGATGCTTAACAAAGGGAATGTGATCGCGGAATCGAGCGTGCTTCCACTCCTTTACAAGGTGAAGACGCTCGGCTTTCATCTCGCGTCGCTGGATATTCGCCAGAATTCTGCCGTGCTCCGCAAGGCGGTCGCAGGTCTCTTCAAGGCCTCAGAAGTTGAAGATCACTTTGAGAAACTCAGCGAGGAGGATATTGCAAAGCTCCTTACGCGTGAGCTCCTTAAGGCAAGACCGCTTGTGAACTCTAACGTCGCTCTCGACTCCGACGCGGCGGAGGTTATATCGGAGTTCCAGGCGATGAGGTTCGGCAAGGAGGCCGCCGGCGAGGAGATGTGCAACGACTACATCATAAGCATGAGTTCCACCGTCAACGACGTCCTGATCCCGCTACTCTTCGCGAAAGAAAGCGGGCTCATCCGGGTGAAGGAAGGAAAAATGCAGGAGTCGCGGCTCGACATCCTCCCGCTATTCGAGACCATTGAAGATCTGAGACATGCGCAAGCCGTCGTCGGAAATCTTTTCAAGAACCAAGCTTACGCCCAGCATCTGAAGCTTCGCGGGATGACGCAGAAGATCATGATAGGATATTCGGATAGCAACAAAGACGGCGGTATTGTCGCGTCCAATTTCGAGCTTATCAAGGCGCAGATAAACCTTAAGAAAGTCTGTGACAAGTACGGCGTCACGCTCGTCCTCTTCCATGGAAGGGGGGGCAGCGTCTCCCGCGGCGGCGGCCCGCTGAATCAGGCGATCCTCGCCCAGCCGATCGGTACGATCGAAGGAAAGATAAAGATTACGGAGCAGGGCGAAATGATTTTCGTGAAATACTCCATGCCCGAGATCGCCCTCCGCAGCGTGGAACTGAACGCCTCGGCCGTTATCCTGTCTACCGCGAAATACAAGTCCGGCCAGAAAAACGTGGCGGGGAGGTATCTCTCGTTATTCGAAGAAATCTCCGACGTCGCGATGAAGCATTACCGCACGCTCGTGACGCACCCAAACTTCGTCGAGTACTTCAGGCAGGTGAGTCCTATAGATGTGATAGAAAGAATTGAGATCGGCTCGCGTCCTCCGTCGCGCAACAACGGTGCGGACCTCAAAAGTCTCCGCGCAATCCCGTGGGTATTTTCCTGGACGCAGAACAGGCAACTGATCTCCGGATGGTTCGGCTTCGGATACGCGCTGGAGCGCGCGGTCGAAAAGGGCACCGTCACTTGGGAAGACCTGAGAGACATTTATAAGAAGTGGGAGTTCTTCAAGGCCCTAACCGACAATGTCGAAATGGTGCTCTCTAAATCCGACATGATTATAGGCGGCGAGTACGTTCGATTGTCGACGAACCCGCGCGTCGCCGCCAAGCTGTTCGGAATGATCAAGGAAGAGTACGAGAGGTCGTGCCGGGCGGTCCTGAACATTACCGGCGAGGAAACCCTTCTCGACTTCAACCCATCTTTACAGAGATCGCTTCAATTGAGAAATCCATACATCGATCCGATAAGCCTCGTCCAAATTAGATTTCTCCAGATATACCGCGACGAGAAATCTGATAACGGCACGAAACAGGAAATCCTCGACCTCCTGAGATCCACCGTAAACGGCATCGCAGCTGGGATGAGAAATACCGGCTGATCGAAAGCAGCGCTCGGCAAAGAGCCGAGTAAGGCAAACCGGAGTTTCATTGGGTCCCCGGCTCGCTTGTCAGGAGCAACACTAAAGTGGGATTGTCAGCGGCTCTTGCCGCTCAACCAGGGATGGGTGATGCGCTTTCCCGATTTCGAAAAAGCTCCCGTAGTAGGAGCAGAAGCACCGGCCCGTATTCGAAAATGAGCACCAGGTTGTAGTCATGCCAAACGCCGGTCAGCTGGTAATTCAGTATCGTAAAGGCGGTAAGGCTTGAAAGTCCGGCGTAAGCTATTCCGCTCCAACGCGGATTGAGGGGAAGCAGCGCGACAAGCCATCCGATATACCAAGGATGGACGATCGGCGAAAAAATGAAGAGTATGAAAACGGAAAGATAGATCTTGGTCATGAGATTTTTCTTGCTCAATACCATGGGCGCGTAGGCTATTACCAGAAGTACCGCGCAGACGGCCCGTGTCCGCTGATTGTCTTTTATGAAGGCGTCCAGGAAATGGAAGACCACCCCATTGAACGTCCAGTTCTCCGTGAACTTGATCAGCGCGGAGAACGGACTTCCCGTGAAGATGTAAGGGACGTAAGCCAGTCCGAAGAGGAGTACCGGTATGGCTGCCGCCTTTATCCTGTTTAATATCCTTTTCTCCGAAAAGAAGAACACCGGTACCATGATCAGCGCCAGAGGTTTTATCAGCATCGACAGGCCGATGAAGACGTAG
>JAJYGB010000393.1 GCA_021785235.1 Bacteroidota bacterium | reverse complement strand
GTTGACTCCCAGAAATTCCAGCATCGCCCGATCGGCTCCCGGTCTCTTCGCGGGAAGTGCAAAAGTCGTTCTGTACCACCATGGCACGTCAAAGAGGGTGTCCGGTATTCGTTCGAGATTCATTCCCCGAAAAGGATCCTTGAAAATGCCGTCTCCGACAAGCGTGCCTAACACGGTCGAGGGGACCGATGCCCTGTACCAATCTGTTGGGTTGAAACCAGCAGAAGATATTACCCTGCCGCTGACTTTTGTTCGGGCGGACGACTGGATTAGCCAATTGTTGGATAGATGGAGAATCCTTGTCGTTCTGGCGGAGCTTACACTCACCGTCGCCGCTACTATCATCATCGTGATCGTTAGCCGTCTCATGTTTGTCCTTTCCCTTCAGCCAAATTGTCCTTACAACGCCGTCTTGATTGTACCTGGTTGAGTTTACACCTATCGTTGTCTCTTGAGGCTCGCCGTAATTGCCACCTATGTGCGATAGTTATCCATTTTCATCCATGAACCAATTCCGTGCCGGGGTCTAACCTGCCGCAATATTAGAAAATCAATTTGCAAAAGGCAAGTCTCATCGATTCTCACCACTCGTAAATGCTTTCGCTTGTCTCCATTCGAAAGTGTCGTTCGCCGGAAAACGTGTTGCTGCCTTCTTGGGCCGCCGTTGCTCGATAGTAATCCGCCATAGCGCTACGGGACCAATCCATAGTCGGGAAGTGACATCGGGAGTTTATCGAATCGTGGGGATCGGTGCGGAACGTTATGTTTAGTGTATGCATGGCGAGGCCAGTATTTGAAAATCGTTCCTCGGGTAAACTCAACTTACGCTATAGTCGCTTCGGCTCGGGAAAAGTTGAGCTAACGATTCTCGTTATCAAGGCTTGCGATTCCCTCCCGAAGGGCGATCCGGTCTTCCGAAAGCTCCGCCAAATTGGCTTACCGGAGAAAGTAATGTATTAAGAAATGTCCCAAATTGATGGAGACACCGCATAGTTTTATTATCATCCAATGATACGATTCTCCGCGCTCATCCGGGCTATATATCTGTCGTAAAAAGGAGAATCATCAAATGGCTGAATACTGCGGGGTGATTCAGAGTATCACGAGACTGAGACGGAATGTCTACAAACTGACATTCAGGGTTCATGTAGTTGGTACGGAAGATGAGGAGGAAATGGAGGTGGCTGCGCCGGGGCCGCATATGTTCGAGGCGGAGATCAGGCTGCGAGACGGTGGCTTCACCGCCGTGCCGGACGAGAAGCTGGACGAATGCCTGGGGCTGCTCGAAGAGTACCCGGACGCCGCTCTTCTGGGAAAGGATGTTTACAGAAAGTGGATCGTCGGGAAGATCGCCGACGAGATGTTCGACCGGCTTCGCGAGGACATGACTTTGAGCCCGAGGAGCTGGAAGGAGATCGAGGCCTTTATCGAACAGAGAAGGAGCGATGACCAATGACAAATTATTCCGCTGAAATTCAGAACGTGGTGCGGACCGCTGTAGACGAGTACCGCATCACATTCCGGCTCTATGATGAAGCTGAAGTCGATCGTCATCGCTGGTGCGACGTTGACGCTCCCTCAGTTGTCCATTCCATGACGGCGAAGATCGTGGAAGGTTCGTTCAGGTTCGCCGCGGAGGGCGCGCTTGCCGATTGCATTAAGACATACCTTGGCAACACCTCGTTCGAGAATGTACCAGAATGCGATCTGGAAAGCTGGAAGATCGCCGCGCTGGCAGACAGCATTATGTCGTCACTAGCCGACAGGGGGTTTTTGGAGGCGTGGTACACGGAAAGACAAGGTTAAGCATCAAAGCGCTGGAGAGACGCCATATTTCGTGCGATGTCCGTTTTCGACCGGGAGCCTCTCGAATACCTAAAATGGAAACCCTCGCTTCAGTGCGCCGATACGCTTAACCTCGCCGCGCCGACGGGAGCACAAGAATTTGGCCGTTCATGTCGGGCTGGTGTATTGGGCAAATGAATTTGTAAAGCCCTTGCTCGTGAAAGGTAAACACATATGATTTGTGAGACAACGGCGGGAGCACCAGGTTCATCAATACCTTGCCTTCTGGGCTCATCAGTTCAAATGTGTGGTAGTCATCCGGCTGAAGGTTCCAGAACTTGATTTGCGTTGGCTCATTTTGATGGACGGCAAAGAAAGCTGGCGACCAATCGTAGACCTCCCCGAACTTGGCAACAGTGACCTTCGGGCCGGTCTCTTTAACCGCCACGCGTTGCGTCTGGACCAAAATGCTCGCCTCGGACATTCCCGTCCTTGCCAGGCTCACGATCTTTGAAGCGGCTGCGTCCGGCCAAAGACTCGGTCCTATTTTTGAACCCATTGACTTCTTCGCCTCCGCGGTAATTGGGAGACTTACGGTGATAAGTCCAACGATCATCAATGAAGCGATAATAAAGATTTGCTTGGTTAAGCTACTCATGATCAGATCCTTTCGTTTCGGATGTCTGTTTATAATCAAGTTTACTGATCAACACGGCGACGCGTGTCGCCGCGGTGAGCGCCTTGTAATGGAGAGAACTCGACGCCTTGCTTCGAAAAACCGGTTATAACATTTCTCTCCTCGGGTCCCGCGAACTCCATGTCATTCTTCCAATAACTTGTTTGTCAACTCCTTCGCTTTGATCTTGCCTTCCTTGAGGACGTGTTTCCCCTTGGTAGTGATGGAATAATACTTCCTTATCTTCCCGCCAACGTTCCTCTTCTCCATCTTCAGATAACCGCTCTCCACCATGGAATGAAACGTGGGGTAGAGTGTCCCGAATGACATTTCGTAGCCATGGCGTTTGAGTTCGTCCCGAAATTCCTGACCGAAAATTGGGGATTCATTTGCGTGGTGAAGGATAAGAAGCTTGACGAAGCCGAGCAATAGATCCTTCAGTAACAGGTCATCCAAGTTTATATCCTTCCAGGTACTTCTGCATGGGACTTCCAATGAACGGAACGATTCGTCATCGGTTGTCGTTATCGAATATAGATACCAGAACGTGGAGTAATAGAGATTCGTTCCAGTACGAGGAGTGGAGTATTCCTGAAATATCGAGCGCGGATATGCGTATGTTTAACAATCCTTTCACTTGTCATTTCGACATGGCAGGCGAAGGCTGGTACGCTCTCTTCCGGCGATAACCTTCAGGATGGATCGATTGAATATCCGTGGTCGTTATCGACCAGGAAGTTGCCGTCTTTTGTAGATGAAGCCACTGGAAATTGGGGAGGGGCTCGCAGCAATCTTGCCCAAGAAGGGATTTCACTCCGCGGCTCCATTGTGCTTGAAGGTTTCAATAACTTCATGGGTGGCTTGAGAAGCAGGGAAGTGGTAGGCGGGTCCACGATTGACTTGAGCGTCGGACTCGATGCTGGAAGGCTTGTCGGCATTTCGGGCGGAAAGCTTTACGCTGATCTTGAGGACCACGCTGGCGAGGATCCCTCTAACGCGATCACTGGAGACCTCCAGGTATTCGATAAACTGAACTCGCCGCCTTATCTTCAGCTGTTCGAGTTCTGGTACCAGCAGGTGCTTTTCAATAACCTGCTTCGCGTCAAGGTCGGCAAGATCGACGCCAATACGGAATTCAGCGTGATCGACTACGGCCTTCCGTTTCTGAATAGCTCGACACAGGTCACGCCCACCGTCTTCGTCTTCCCTACTACCCCCGATCCAATGCCTGCCGTAAATTTGTTTTTCACCCCGACCAGTTCATTCTATGTAAGCGCAGGAGCCTTTTACGCGAACATGTCCGACAAATTCGGCGATCTCAGCGGCGGGCCAGAGTACAACCAACTCAGCAAATATGGCGGCTTCTTCATACTCGAATCTGGGTACATCTGGCGGCGAAGCTCTATCCTGCCATTCCCTGGAAATTTCAAGCTCGGCTTCTGGGGCCACAACGGCACATTTCAACGGCTGGATAACTTGTCGCAGACAGGGACAGGGGGACTCTACGCGATGCTTGATCAGACGATTTTGGCCAGCGATGGCGGCAGAAAGGTTCAGTCGTTTTTCGAATATGGACTTACCCAGCAGACAATCAACCCTGTTTATGAGCATTTCGGCGCCGGGATAACCTGGATTGGTCCACTCGCAATCAGGCCCGCGGATATTGCGGGCCTAACCGCACAATATGCTGCCGTCGCCCCCGAGGCAGACTTGCCCTACAATTTCGAGCTCGCCGTCGAAACTTTCTACGCGTTCAAAGTATTCAGATGGGGATCGATCATGCCGGACCTTCAGTATATAGCTCATCCCGGCGGAACGTACCGGAACGCGCTTGTTGCCACCATGCATCTCTCGATCCACCTCTGAAAGTAACATGCTAGAGAGATCGGGTTAACAATACTCTTAATGAATGTTTTACCGGCCGGCAATAGTTCCATCTCTCTGGCAGGGACGGCAACCAGTTCCGGGCGCGCTTCACGAAATCTCAGCTGAATGGAATGTTCGCGGTAAAATCATAATAGAAAGTAAGTTCGAAGGACAACACGCCTCTATTCAAGCCGAACGAATATTTGTAATTGTGAAACTGGGAGTAAATCAAAGACGCTTTCCCGTAAAGAGATGGACACGGTTGGTACATCGCGGATGCCTTAAGCATGTCTTCTATCTGGTCGACTCCGTAAGGGAATGGCTCGCTATAGCCGGTCTGCACAGTCACGTTCGGATCGGTCAGCCATGGCATAGTGTACGGACTAGAAATGTTGTAGCTCCCATGTTCAAGATGCAAGGCTTCAGCGCTAACTTTCCAATCGTATGTGAGCCATTGTGATAACTGGAGATCGATATCCCAGAAATCGTTTCCGTAAGGATAAGCTATCGGGTAGTTGCCCTGCATGACCTTAAGGTAACTCGACCAGTTGTAATCGTTGTAGTTGCGGTTTGACACGGCATTGAATTGTAAATCCCCATCGGTTCCGCTCAGCCCGAACCCGGATAAAAGGTTTGTAGCACGGAGGCCGACGTCGAAGGCAAACGGGTTAGGTTTCAAATCTCCTTTTGTTTTATGGTCCACCTGATAGTCGGAGATCATGAAGTCGCAGTACAGGTTATAGTTCTTCGGCCAGAATACGCTGAGGTCCAACCCGACGTTGACATCGGCATTGTTTATATGGTTGTTCACCTTTGTTTCGTACAGCGCGCGCATCGGATTGATTAATGTCAGATCGATGGGCGCGCTCGGGCCACCGAACATCGCGGATTGAAATACGCCCGCGAAGACTTTGTCATTTATATTGAATTCGATGCGCGAACCGGTATAATACCTGTTTGCCAAAGGGTCGGGGACTCCGACGGTAGGGAACGGCATATAACTGCTTGTGTCGGGTGTGAACTCCGGCATTTGATTCAGTTGAGCCACAAACCAATTCGCCTTCATGACCTTTGTCTTAATGAAAAGTGAAGCCAGATCAAGCGGTCCGGCAGAAGTCGAGACGATCGGTCCCCCGCCATTTCCATATCCCCACGAGAGGTAGTCCCGCCCGAAAGTGAAGTCAAGATAACGGCTCGAATACTCGATATATGACTGTTGATTGAGCGCGTCGAGGCCAAACTTGGTAGACCCCGAATAAAGAGTATCATCTTTTAATGTCTGGTTGACGGTCGCGTCCGTATAGAGAGTGAGGTGATTCCCCAAATTGAATCCGAATTCCGTGCGGATGAGCGGTCTGAACTCGGTGTTGTTCGCGTATTTGAATTGGCCGTAATAGCCCTTTGCCACATTCAGGAAGTCCTCCTCACCGAACCTGAAAGATGCCGTTGAAGTA